>CAYNJK010000345.1:0-2570 GCA_964397575.1 uncultured Saprospiraceae bacterium | reverse complement strand
TCAGAATTTGGTTGCAAACATGTTGCAGATAAAGTCATTTTTAGAACCAAATGTGAAAGATCTTACTGAAATAAACATACTCTCTCCTCTTCCTCTGTATCACATATTTGCGTTTACTCTGAATTCCCTAGCTACTATGGATCTAGGTGCAAGATCTGTCCTTGTCGTAAATCCAAGAGATCTCAAGACAGTGGTCAAGGAGTTTGACAGATATACAATACATGGGATGACTGGTGTAAATACATTATACAATGCACTACTCAACTTTGAAGCCTTCAGAAATGCCAACTGGAAGGATATAAAGTTTGCAGCAGCTGGTGGTACTGCCTTACAAAAGTCTGTGGCTCAAGAATGGGAAAAGCTCACTGGATCTAAAATAACGGAGGGCTATGGTATGACAGAAGCATCACCTGTTGTTACATCTAATCCTCTTAATGCTATCCGAATAGGCACTACGGGGATTCCAGTCCCTTCTACAGATGTCCGAATTGTATCTGATGATGGAAAAGTTTTGGAAATAGGTGAGGTAGGTGAAATACAAGTACAAGGACCTCAAGTAATGAAGGGCTATTATAATAAACCTGAGGCTACAGCTAAAACCATTACTCCTGATGGATGGCTCAATACGGGTGACATAGGCAAGCTGGATGAAGATGGTTACCTCATGATAGTAGATAGAAAGAAGGATATGATCCTAGTATCTGGTTTTAATGTCTATCCAAATGAGATAGAAGATGTTATTTGTTTGCATCCAAAGGTTACAGAATGTGCTGCAGTCGGCATACCTAGTGAAAAGTCAGGTGAAGCTGTAAAAGTATTCATAGTTAAAAAAGATAAGAGCTTAGACGAAGCTGAAATCATAGATCACTGCAAAGAAAATCTTACAGGTTATAAAGTGCCAAAACAAGTGGTCTTTATGAAGGATCTGCCTAAGTCGAATGTAGGAAAGATTCTGCGTAAGGAGCTTAGAGGCAAGTAGACAGTTTTAGTTAGATATTAATCGGAGCACTGTTTTTTGCTAACAATCAGAAGTGACTCCTAGTAGTAAGAGACCTTGCAGGCAATCCAATAAATATAATCTTGCAAAATAAAAGGGACCAGATATGAATCAGGTCCCTTTTTTAAAATTGGTATTTCTATTTCTTATTCCTTTTCTAGTTGAAGTTGGATAGTCTCTGAAACTTCAGGGTGGAAGTTGATAACAGCTTCATAGGTTCCTACTTCTTTAGGATCTACTGGGAGTACAACTTTCTTTCTTTCTATTTCGATACCGAAAGTGTCCTTTAGTGCAGCAATAACCTGAACATTGGTCACTTTTCCGAAGATTTTTCCAGATGTTCCAGACTTTACACCAATAGAAATAGTTTGGTCTTTTACCTTCTCAGCCATAGACTTATACTCTTCGAGCTTAGCATTTTCTTTGGCTTGGATTTCTTCCAGAATCTTATCTAGTTTCTTTTTGTTTGCAGGATTAGCAATAACTCCAAAACCCTGAGGGATAAGGAAGTTTCTACCATATCCAGGCTTTACTTTTACCAGATCGTGCTTATATCCAAGATTCTCGACAGTCTGTAATAATATTATATCCATAGCTTTTGGTATTTGTATGGTTACTTAAGTAGGTCAGCAACGTAAGGCAACATCCCTAGGTGTCTAGCTCTTTTTACTGCTACTGCAACTTTCTTTTGATACTTTAATGAATTACCCGTTATCCTTCTTGGTAATAATTTGCCTTGTGGGTTTATAAACTGCAATAGGAAGTCAGGATCTTTATAATCGATGTGCTTGATTCCATACTTCTTGAATCTGCAGTATTTTTTCTTGTCCTTTCCTAGGTTAGGATTGCTTAAGAACTTTATATCGTCTCTAGATGCCATAATCGTATTATTCTTCTTCTGATGAAATATCTTTACCGCCTACTAGTCTTGCTTTAAGGGCATTCAGGTCGCTCCATTTACCATCTGCGGCAAGTTGACCTTGTTCCGGCCAAGTACCTGGATCCATAGTTTGGAAGGCGGGACCACCTTTAGACAAGATGTCCTTAATTTCTGCTGGAGTAGCCGCAGAAAGTTTGGCATAATTAGTAATGCCCGCAGTTATAAGCAACTTTGCAGCTTTGGGTCCTACACCTTCTATTAGTGTAAGGTCATCTTTAGCTACTCTGTAAGAAGGTTTCTCTTCAGTTTTGCCGTTTTCAGCATCTTTGGATTTCTTAGAGTTTCCAATCAAACCGTTTCTCTTGTCATCGTTATACTTGACACCATATTTGTCGAGCTTAACTGTCAGGAAACGCATTATTCTTTCATCCCTACGCATTGCCAACTCCATTTTAGGAATTACAGCTCCATTTTCGGATTGGAACTCGATGCATTTATAAACTCCAGAATTTTTCTTGTTGATAGGATACGCTAACTGCTGTAAGCCTATATGATCAATATTGACGATGGAACAACCTTCGTCTGTTATAAGCTTTTCGTAAGCTTTTGCTGCCGCTTGCGCTTCATCACCTGGCAGTACTGGATCGATGATGAACGTAATCTCGTATTGTCTCATTAAAATGAGTTGATTAT
>CAYNJK010000344.1:0-2589 GCA_964397575.1 uncultured Saprospiraceae bacterium | reverse complement strand
ATTTCTTACTGTATAAGAATATAATAACGTATTTGACGATTATGTGATTATTATATATTTCATTACCTTAATATTCCAAATTAATATCTGCTTTATTTTGTTGTCATAAAATTTAATTTTCATGCCGTTAACTACAAAAAACATAAGGAACATATGCCTGCTAGGGCATTCAGGTTCCGGCAAAACAACCTTCGCCGAAACAATGCTTTTCGAATCAGGCGCTATTAATCGACGTGGAACAGTAGAAGCTGGGACTACGGTATCCGACTTTACTAACATCGAAAAAGAAAGGGGCAACTCTGTATTTAGTACCCTGATGCACACAAACTGGAAAGATTCCAAAATTAACATCATAGATACCCCAGGCTTAGATGACTTTAATGCAGAAGTGATTTCATCAATGAAAGTTGCCGATACTTCACTGGTTCTGATTAATGCCTCTCAGGGAGTGGAAGTAGGAACAGAACTCGTATGGTCCTACATCAATGATTTTAAAACACCTACCATTTTTGTAATCAACCAGCTCGATCATGAGAAAGCTGACTTTGAACTATCACTAGAACAAATCCGTAACCGCTTCGGCTCTAAGGTTTTGCCGGTCCAATTTCCAGTAGACGCTGGTTCTGGCTTTAGCTCCATAGTAGATGCATTACGAATGACCATGTACAAGTTTCCTGAAAATGGTGGCAAGCCAGAAAAACACGACATACCTGAAGAGTACATGGGTAGAGCTCAGGAGATGCATAACCAACTCGTAGAAGCAGCAGCTGAAAACGACGATACGCTGATGGAAAAATTCTTTGAGTCTGGTAGTCTCAACGAGGAGGAACTAGCAGAAGGATTGACTATTGCCTTAGCCAACCAACAAATCTTTCCCATATTTTGCTGTTCCTCTATAGCTAATAAAGGTAGCGGACGTATTATGGGTTTTATAAATGATATAGCTCCAAGTCCCGCCGACCGCCCACCTGCAGAAATGGAAGACGGAGGGGTAATGGAGATCAGTGTCCAAGGGCCGACTATGGCTTTTATCTATAAGTCTATGTCAGAACCACAAGTAGGCATGGTGTCTTATTTTAAAGTCTATTCTGGAAAAATGTCTGCAGGAGAAGACTTGACCAATCAAGACAACAGAACCATCGAAAGAGTCAATCAAATTTTTCTTTCATTAGGTAAAGTAAGAGTAGGAACCGATTCTCTTATTGCTGGTGATATAGGCGCGACTGTTAAGCTCAAAAATTCACATACCAATGATACTCTAGGAGGCAAAGGTGCAGATATGAAGGTAAGTAAAATGTCCTTTCCTCCTTCCAAGATTAGAGTAGCAATCACCCCTCCTGGCAAAAACGAAATGGAAAAACTGATGAAAGCTCTACATCAGATAGAGGAGGAAGATCCTTCATTGAAAGTAGAACAGTCAGCTACACTAAAGCAGACTTTATTGCATGGTCAAGGCCAACTACATCTCGATCTTATTAAATATAGGATTGAGAAAGTGAATGGTATTTCTATGGAATTCGAAAAACCTAAGATTCCTTATAGAGAAACGATCACTTCATCTGCAGATCAAGAATACAGACACAAAAAGCAATCTGGTGGTTCTGGTCAGTTTGCTCAGGTCAGCATGAAGATAGAACCTTATTACGAGGGTATGCCTGACCCTGCCGGACTGAATGTAAAGTCTAGATCCTCTGATGAACTAGAGTGGGGTGGCAAGCTAGAGTTCCTCTGGTGTATAGTAGGGGGTTCTATAGATAGTAAGTATATCAATGCTATTAAAAAAGGCATTATGAATAAAATGGAACAAGGACCACTGACTGGTTCTCGTTGCCTAAATATAAGGGTAGCTGTCTACGATGGTAAGATGCACTCTGTAGATTCCAATGATATGGCCTTTATGATTGCTGCTTCTCAAGCCTTCAAAGCAGGATTTGAGCATGCAAAACCTCAACTATTAGAGCCTATCTATAATGTGGAAATTTTATGTCCTGACGAATCTATGGGAGATATAATGAGTGATCTTCAGACTAGGAGGGCCATCATTCAGGGAATGGACTCTGAAGGTCATTACCAGAAGATAAAAGTAAAAGTGCCACTAGCAGAAATGTATAAGTATAACGCTAGTCTTAGAGCCCTGAGTCAGGGTAGGGCCAAGTATACTAGAGAATTTGCAGAATATCTGCCGCTGCCTAGAGATATACAAAAACAGATTATTAAAGAGTCCACGGAAGCCGAATTGGTCTCATAAAATGTAGCAGAAATCTGTTATAACTCCCCAGTAGCTTTAATGTTGCTGGGGAGTTTATATTTACAGAACTAAAGTGGGAAAGAAATTAAAAATAGCTTTTGACGCTAAGCGTCTGTTCCATAATAAGGAAGGATTAGGCACTTATGCCAGAACTCTTGTGGAAGACTTACAAGAGAATTACCCTGAGCATGATTATATACTTTGTACGCCTTCACTGTCAGATGAAGACTTTGCGGAGCCTTTTCGTGATGAATCCAAATATTCTATACTTACTGCAGGTACCAATGTGCCTGGCGCACTATGGCGAAGTAAAACGATAGTGACAGACCTAGAAAAAGCTG
>CAYNJK010000343.1:0-2636 GCA_964397575.1 uncultured Saprospiraceae bacterium | reverse complement strand
TAAGAATGGAGACTACATCCAGCTGCTCACCAACGATATAGAAAATCTGATTCTACATCTGAGAGACATAAGTATATCAGGTGTAAAATCTATTAGGGGTTCTGCCGTAGAAGGTTCCGAGCTAAAAATCTACCTCAATGATTTTGGCAATTACCTCAATATCGTTCAGTTCAATTCTAAAAGTATAAAATCAACTTTTCTTGGTTACGACTACCCACAATTTATAGTGAGTCACAACAAGCCTTTCTTCCAGTTTTCTAAAGACTGGATAGATCGATTGAAAAAAAGATCTGTCCTCATCTCCTCCGAAGGCTATCAGTACCGGGAGCTCTTTTTTATCAAGATGGAAAATGACTTTAATTATTTTAAAGAGCGAGTAGATAAGCTGATGGAGGTGTATTATTAGTAAGTAGCCATCGCCTAACCCTTATAACGCATTTTTTATATCCGTAATATTTATACCCCCTTAGAATTATTTTTCTCCCAGTGGTCACAAGTTCCTTTGCCACTACACTTATGAGCAAACAATTCATTTACCATTGAAAATTTAAGCTCATGAAAAACACAAAAAAGTTATTCGCAGCCTGTTCGTTTGCATTATTACTTAGTCTGGCAATGAGTTCTTGCCAGTCAAACAAAGGCAGTGGTTGCGGCTACTGGGGATATGATACGCCATTAGAAAACAAGCTAGACAAAACACAGCCTCACGATAACGAAAGACAAGTCTATCACAAATACGCCAAAACTAGTTGATAAGAACAATTCTAGATACAATTATTAGAAGTCATCTACAGCTGCACGTAGGTGGCTTTTTTTCTATACCGTTAATTCTAAAAAAATCTAGTTGTCTATTCTAAAAAGCAAATAGGTAGGCTGATGGAGCAGCATAACTAAGTTGCACTTTGGATTACTCCTTAAGCACAATTTTCAGACTGCCCAGCTTCAGTGGAGTTTCGAAACTTACGGGTATCCTTTTGCTGTCCCTTGTAATCCACATACTCATGACTTGATTGCCTTCGAAGTGCAGCCCTTTTATAGCATTGATCTCTATTTTATAGGCGTCATACTTACCTCCTTTTTTGATCTTTTTGGACTCGTGGTCTAGATATGAGACAGACATATCATACTCATGTCTATTATGCAGCAGCTTTAACTTTTCTTGCTCTCCTACAGACATCGTAAGATAGTCTATAAATCTTAGCCTGTAGAACAGTGAGACCATATCATGGATACGTCCGCCAAGCTTAAGATCGTAGGTAAAGAGCTCCCCATCATTATTGGAAACAAACTCTTCCGCTGAGAGATTCTTCTGATCGAATCGTATAGAGTCAAACACCGAATTACCCTTCTCCAAAGAGTGCCTGATAAATTCTAAAGGGTAGCTATTGGTACTATCCAGTCGGGAACTAAAATCAGAATCAAACTCATAGAAACGACTCCATCGCGGATAAGTACTGGCAGAGACATTGAGTTTGTAGAGGCCAGACTCCATAGTGGTGGTAAAGACTACCTCCCCTAGTGAGAAATAAAAGATACCAGTTTTCAGATAGACATTATATTCCAAAACCTCATTCTCGATAGGTCCTAAGGTTCTATTCATCATAGGTGCCTGTGCGAAGGTCTGAAATGTGATGAAGAGAGGCAAAGTAAGCAGATATAGCCCTTTCCTCATTCTTGGTGTCTTCCATGCTCTAAGCACAGCAGCTATCCGCAATATACGATATGCTAATCTTGCCAAAATGAAGTCCAGATATATATTATAATGATCACAATAACTATATGATAGGAAACTATGCAAACTTAAGGCAATCCTACCTCAATTCGTCCTATTTTCTAAGAAATCCTCATGAGTCCATTCTTTGACCAGATCAAAGAGGATAATCAGCAGCCGAAACAGACGCAGACCCTCTAAAAAAGACCAATAGATATATTCTACTAACAGAAATAAACCTGATACCAAACTCAGTTCTGAATCTAAAATTTATGCTTACTTTCGACCTTTTTGGTTACCCAAACTACATCAAGGTAGCAAAGGAATGAAGACCTCACAAGTACAAATAAAAACAATTCCTTATCGACTTAGCAGCACCTTATTTCTGCTAGTGCTTTTGTCATTCACTACTGTTTCTTCTGGAGCTCAGGAAGATATATATGAAGATATGGTGGCATGTATGGATTGGGGGATAGAATTCCTAGTCGATGCTCAGATTACAGAAACAATAGAAGGTGAGAAGTACAAAGGAGAGTGGCCCTCACAGATGTGTCTGCAGAGAGCTTTCCCGATGATGGGTAAGTCCAGATGCCTAGATGACTCCAACTGTTTCTCAGTTGCTTCTATACACAATGCCTTAGCAGAAATCTATCTTGCTTATCCAGAATATACATCCATCCCTCCGACTTTAGATCCCGCCTTTGAGCAAATTATGAGTTACAAGAATGGAGATGGATTTAATTTTTGGAAACTCTTGCCACCTACCCGAAATCTGAAACGTGGAGTTGTTCCTGACCCACAACCTTGGGGCAGACGGCCTACAAATTTTGACCTAGAGCCTATCTACGTATGTAATGCAGCCAATGTAGTAGAAGATGCCGATGATACAGCACTCTCATACATTGCAATGGCGCTGAGAAAGAAG
>CAYNJK010000342.1:0-2682 GCA_964397575.1 uncultured Saprospiraceae bacterium | reverse complement strand
TGTAGATGTTTTTGTTTTAATTTTTCAAATAGGGAAACCAAAAATTTTCTTTGGTATATGTAGTTGCTAGGTCTGCTGATATTGACAGAGGCTGCTTGCAAATCTGTAGGTACTGAAAAGCCTATGACCGCCCTTATTTTATTCATAAGACTTGAGCTTTTTTCTCCACAATATTTTAGAACCAAGTTGCCTCCTAGGCTGAACCCTACCAGTGCAATCTCATCATAGTTTGCTTCAAAATATGATAGGACGGCTGCTAAGTCATCAGTGGCACCACTGTGGTACATCCGCAGTTGTTTGTTCATCTCCCCGCTGCAGCCTCTGTAATTTATAGCAGCGGTATCCCAATTGTTTTCTGTGAGTATAGAACTGGCTCCAATAATGTATTTGGAACTGCTGCTACCTTCTAGTCCATGGCATAGAACGGCGAGTCTTCTGTTTTTATTTAACAGGCAATCCACATGCACAAAATCGTCATCTGGAGTGGGAACAGTCGCCCTGTGATATTTGGGTAGCTTTTGTTTTCTGAAAAGAGTGGGGTAGACAGTATTCAGATGCCCATTGCGAAGAAAAACCTTTGGTAAGTAGTTGTCTACGTCTGTGATACTCTTAGAAATTGACGAGTTCTATTTCGAAAATCAAATCAGCATTACTACGAATACCAATACCCTCTGGAGGATTGGATCCGTAACCAAGAAAGGATGGAATAAATAGCCTGCCAGTACCGCCCTTACCAAAAAGTTGGATGCCTTCAATCCAGCCTGGGATAAAATTGGTAAGTGGGGAAGTAACGCCATCTACCAGATTATGATCAAAGACTTCTCCATCAGTAGTAAAACCCTTATAACGGACTCTTACCTCATCTTCTATAGTTGGCATTTCGCCATTTCCTGGAAAGTCTATTATATATCTTAGACCACTATCAGTAGTCTGTACTTCTAGGTTGTTCTCTACAATATATTGATCTAAGTTTAATAGTTCTTCATCTTCGGTACAACTTGCTAAGAAGACAAGCGTAAGTAAGAAGGTTAGGTACTTTAGGTTCATCTGGAATTTATTTTATCTGAATAATTCGTCTAGATACTCTTCACGGTTGTCTTCTGTCAACTCAAAATCACAAGCTTGAGGCGTACTGTGCATGATACTTATACAAATATTTGTACCCTGAAAGGTCTGATCCAAGTGATTTCGATCTAGAAAGCAATGCCCCAACTCATGAAAAATCAAAAACTGTTTTTCCATTTCATTGGCTTCTTCCCAATAATCTCTGTCTACTATAACCTTTCTAGGCTTGTCCTCATTTCTGAAACACTGACCTAAAACATTGGCTGTGGTGATGTTCTGTATTTCGCCTTCGATTCTCGCTGCCTCATAATCTACTAGGAATCCTCTCTCTGCACCTTCTTCGGCAAACATGTCAAAAAAAGGCAGTAACTCTTCGTCGGTCTCTACGATATCTTCACAAGAGGTAAAAAACATGGGTACTAACAAAAGAGCTAAGGCTGCTAACCAAAACTTGTAACTCATTAGTTTATCCATAGATATGCGCATTTAACAAATTTAAAATATTAATGCCAATAAAGTGTAGCATAGGTACAATCTAAAAATGTATCTATCGTATCATTTGTTGCCTAATTTTTTATAAAAAGCTTTAATATTATCATAAACTATCCATTATGTCCAGATTAGTCCTATTTGTCTTCTTTTCAGTCTTTTGTTATAACCTAATAGCTCAAGCTCCAAACACAGATGCTCCTGTGACCAGGGAGATAGGAGTAAGATTCTCAGGATTTGATGATTTCAATCTGTTTTATAAAAAAGCTGCATCTGAAAACGTTTTTATAAGACATCGTTTTCTTTTCGGTTCAGTTGCATTTAACTCTAATAGGAACGACATAGACATAGCATTCGGTTACGCTATCGGCAAGGAAAAAAGGAAAAGTATTGCTGATAATCTTTACTTCATCCATGGGCTTGAATACAGTTTCTCTTTTAGCCATAGTAATTCAGAACTGAACCAGGGAAGTAGGATTAGGAATTTTTTTTTGACACATCGACTAGGCTATGTACTAGGCTTTCAGCTTGATGTATCAACTAAGGTCGCTATTTCTGCTGAGGTAATTCCTACTCTGGGAGGGACTTTTGCACTTATGTCCAATGCAGATAATCAATTCCTTTTCGACTTAGGAATCAATACCAATGCGACGGCACTAAGCGTCATGTATAGATTCTAATGCAGATCTCCTTCTCTGAGCATATACTGGCTTATTATAAAAACTTAAAGCCCCATTGGCGATTGCCTGCTGGCGTTGACCTGATTTACCCATTTGATAATTCTCAGGTATGGACCTTGATGGAAGCTTTTTATTCCAAGTTTTATTCAGATACTACCGAAAGACATTTCTTGTTTGGGATTAATCCTGGTAGGCTGGGCGCAGGAATGACAGGTATACCATTTACAGATCCTATCCACCTGAAAACAGCATGTGGAATAGACAATGAGGTGCCTAAGAAGCATGAGCTCTCATCGATATTTATATATAACATGATAGAGGAACTTGGTGGAGTAAAAGAGTTCTATTCTAGCTTCTACATAAGTTCATTATGCCCTTTGGGATTTACAAAACAAGGCAAGAACTACAATTACTACGATAGTAAGGAACTATACAAAGCAGTGAGACC
>CAYNJK010000341.1:0-2773 GCA_964397575.1 uncultured Saprospiraceae bacterium | reverse complement strand
TGCTCATAAGTTTCTTGAGTTGTACCATCCACAGAAATTATAAGTCTGTCTAGTCCTGACTCTATAGTCTTCTTACAATTCTCGGGACTCAAAAAGTGGCCGTTAGTAGAGCTAATCGTATAGAGGCCTTTATCATTGGCATAGCGTACCATGTCCAAGAAGTCAGGATTTATATAAGGTTCGCCTTGGAAATAAAAAATGAGGTAGATGAGCTTTTTGTAAAGTTGATCTATGGTTTGTCTGAAGAAATCTTGCTTTAAATTGCCCGTTTCTCGAGTAAATGAACGCAGACCGCTTGGACATTCTGGACAACGCAGATTGCAAGCCGTCGTTGGTTCTACAGAAATAGTCATAGGTGTGCCCCACTGGATAGGTCTCTGTACTAGTCTGGTGAGAGCATAAGAGAGCAACAGTTTAATGAGATTAACCACTCTTAGGAAACTAAGGTGCTTGATAAAGTTTAGGGTATCCTTCAGGTATATTTTGCTCATCGCATGACCAAGATAAAATAAACTTGCAATGAATAGATGCAGTGTGGAGAAGCATTAGGAAAGTACCAAAAAAACTAAAGGACCTCGACACTTTTGCCTGGTCCTTTTAGTAATGCTGATCAATTCCTATCTTGACTTACTTCTTTATGTCTTCACTTTCTTTTTGGTTACACCTTTGAGACTGCGAAAGCACTAAAAAGTAATGCAAGGAATTAATTTTAATTTTTCTTTAACGAAAGTATTAGAATTATCACTTAGTAGGTAAGGATTATAAAGCTAAAATTTCGAATTAACATGTGGCAAATTATTATAATATGTAAGTTCCTTTTAATCAATTATTACTTTCGGAGTCCCTTGGGACCAATAGTATTTACACAGCTGAATAGTTGTACAGGTGTTTATATTTTTGCTTAAAAATATACCCCAAAATTATTCCGTAAAAAAATCCTCCAATGTGTGCCCACCAAGCAACACCACCAGATTCTTCGGCGGTTTGTGGTGCCATTCCTCCTATTCCACTCACCAATTGCTGCAAGAACCAAAGGCCTAAAAACACAAAAGCAGAAACATAGAAGGTTTTGATAATAAACAAGATTTTAATCCGAGACTTAGGGAACATTATCAAATAGGCACCCATCACAGCGGATATCGCACCGCTGGCGCCTACTGTAGGTATGATGGAATCCAAATCTGTGATTATATGGACAAATGAGGCAAAAAGCCCACCGAAGAAATAAAAAATCGCAAAAATGGTAGAGCCAACAACCGCCTCAATATTATCTGCAAAAATCCATAAGAAAAGCATGTTACCTAGCAAATGAAATAGCCCTCCATGCAGGAACATGCTGGAGACCAAAGTATGCAAGTCCTGTCCATGTACAATCTCATAAGGAATACTGCCTAAATCAGTCAACAAATACTCTATCTGTTCTGGATTTAGCGTAATCTGATAGAGAAATATAAAAATATTGATTGCTATAAGAGAATAGGATATATAGGGTTTGTGACCTCCAATTATGTTATCATCTCCAATAGGGAAAATCATTAGGTAATAATTTTTGCCAAGATATACATATATATATAATAGTATGTGCCATCTATTAGGCTATATGTGAGAATGGCAAACCCTAAGAGCAGTATATTTGTTGACAATTCGAATGCAGGAGAAAAAAGAATTTGATTTAGTAATACTGGGTAAAGTCCTAAAGCTGGCAATTCCATACAAGGGACTATTCCTTTTATGTCTGATTCTTGCCCTATTAATGGCTCCTATATCCAACATCCGCCCCTATCTAATAAGTAAGATGGTGGATAACCACATCTTTACGGGTGACATGCCAGGTCTACGCAAGATGGCGGTCTTATATCTCATAGTGGTTATTGTCAATGTGGTATTTAGATACATATTTATCTATTACTCAGCCGTTTTAGGCCAGTCTGTCATCAAAGACCTACGGGTCAAAGTCTACGAGCATGTTCTGAATCTAAAACTTAGATATTTCGACCAGACACCTATAGGAAAAATCACCACCAGAACCATCAATGATGTCCAAGCTATCAATGAAGTCTTTACCCAAGGTGTATTGACTTTACTAGCAGATGTGATGGGCATCTTTGCAGTCATAGGCTTCATGCTACATACTAGCTGGAGATTGACATTGATCTGTCTTATCACCTTTCCTTTATTGGTGATTGCCACCTATGTATTTAAGGAAAAAGTCAAAGTAGCCTTCAAAAAAGTTAGAAATGAACTGACTAATATGAATGCATTTCTAAATGAGCAGATAACTGGCATGCAAGTCGTACAGATGTTCAATGCAGAGAAAAAGGAGGCAAAAAAATTCAAAGAAATAAACTGGAAGTATACCAATGCCAACTTGGATTCTGTAGAGTATTATGCAATCTTCTATCCAGTAGTGGAGCTGATCTCAGCTATTGCGTTGTCATTGTTGGTATGGTGGGGATCTAAAGGAATATGGGACCATACGGTATCGGTGGGTGCCTTCGTTGCTTTTCCTATGTATCTCAATATGCTGTTTAGACCAGTAAGAATGTTGGCGGACAAGCTCAATACTCTGCAGATGGGATTAGTTGCCGGCTCCCGTGTTTTCGACTTATTGGAGAAGGAAGAGTTTATATCAGATCTTGGGACGAATAAGCAAGAAAAACTAAAAGGTAGTATCAGTTTCGAATCCGTAAATTTTGCCTACGATGAGGAAAACTTTGTACTTAATGATGTCTCATTCGAACTGGACTCGGGAGAGACGTTGGCGATAGTAGGC
>CAYNJK010000340.1:0-2833 GCA_964397575.1 uncultured Saprospiraceae bacterium | reverse complement strand
GCTCCAGGTCCTATATAGATAGGTCCGTCTGTGGCATTAAGTGAGCTGAAGGTGACTTCAGCAGTTGGGTCTATGTAGATAGAGTCAGGATTTATAGGAAAATTATGATATGAAATCTGAGCTGACTTTTTTCTATGCGTAAGTATTTTATAGTCTTTCGCTATTTCGGCTGAGTTTTCTGTAAAGATATCATACGGCCTGGCTATGAAATGCAGGTACCTCTCGTGCTTCTTCAGGTCTGTGCCTTTGAGCTCATCCAGATCTTCTCCCTGGATAAGTTTGTCGAATTGTTCTTTATTGAGTCTGGCTGCGACCAAGATGTCATCATTGAGCAGCGCTTCATTGAGGTCGAGTTGCTCTATAAGGTCAGTGATGTTATCATTGGGAAGCAGACGGGCATTGATGACAAGATTGTTGTCAGATATATTGATAGGAAATTTGTCAGCAAGATAATCTTGTGTAATGTAGCTCACCTTTCCACCTAGTCGGTGTTTCCATTTTTCCGCTATGGTGAGTATCCCTACTCTTAGTTCAGCTATAGGTTTTGTGAATGTGAGCGGAAGCAGGGACTTCCAATGGTCATCATCAAATAGAATTATGTTCTCCACAAATGCTTATATATAGCTATAAAAAAAGCCCCTTTAATGAGGGGCTTCGAAAATTTTATGATTCTTTGTTTTCTTCTTCTTCCGGTTTAGCTTCCTCATGTGAAACAGGATTCTCTTTGGAGAATTTTGCAAATTTCTTGTTGAACTTGTCTATTCTACCTGCGGTATCTACATAAGTCATTTTCCCGGTAAAGAAAGGATGAGATGCTGAAGATATCTCCAGCTTTATAAGAGGGTACTCATTTCCATCTTCCCAAGTTATAGTATCTTTTGTCTCTGCTGCAGATTGGCCTAACCATGATTTGTCTACGGAGAAATCTTGGAATACGACCTTTCTATAATTTTCTGGATGAATACCTTTTTTCATCTTTCTTGCTTTAAAATTTTAATTTCAGTTTACTTTCGGGGTGCAAAAATACAGCATTTTCGCCTATAAATAAAGGTAAAGAGCATAATTGATCTTAAAAAAATGCGTCCTCAAAGTGCTGTATATCATGCTTTTGTCCCTTTTTATCCAGAATTATAGAGATTATATCAAAACGAATCTCCCAATCATGTCCGATTTGTTCCATATAACGTTGTGCAGCATCCATTATAAGATGTTCTTTTGCCGCAGTAACAGCTTCTTCTGGCTTACCGAAATAGTCGTAACTCCTTGTTTTAACCTCGATAAAGACTAATATGTCCTTCTTTTTGGCTATCAGGTCTATTTCAGCTCTGCTGTAGCGCCAGTTCTTCTCGAGTATCTGATATTCCAACTCAACTAAATAAGACGCTGCCAAGGATTCTCCCAGATTGCCGATTTCTTTTTTAGTCAACACGTGGTAATTTTTTATAATATTTTTGCTGCGAAAATTTAAGATAGAAATAATATGATGGATCAACTCATTTCTCGTTTTCCAGAACAATTGCTAGAGGCATTGGAAATAGGAGAAAAAGCACAAATAAATGCGCCCACTGTAGAACTTAATAAAGTATATGTCGCCGGTCTCGGTGGCTCAGGTATAGGCGCTGACTTTGTCAAAACATTTATAAGAGCAGAATCACCGATTCCCTATACCGTCGGCAAAGGATATAGTATCCCTCAGTATGTAGATAATCATACCTTGGCTATATGCTCATCCTATTCGGGTAACACAGAAGAGACATTGAACTCTTTCCGACAGATGCAAAAGACAGGAGCTAAAATAGTAGTTGTTTCTGCTGGAGGGAAGCTTATAGAAGAAGCCAAGCAGAATGGGTATGATTACATTCAGGTGCCTGGAAACTGGCCTTCACCTAGAGCTTGCCTGGGCTACTCTATTATCCAGCAGTTATTTATTATGCACAAGTTGGGCTTTATAGACGGATCTTTTAAACATGAAGTAAAGGCGGCTGTAGACCTGATAAAGTTCGATAAGGATGCCATCCATGATTCTGCAAAACAAGTTGCTGAGCGCATCCATACCAAAAAACCTGTAATCTATGCAACGGATAGGATGGAGGCCGTCGCCGTAAGATTGCGCCAGCAAATAAATGAAAATGCAAAAATGCTCTGCTGGCATCATGTCATCCCTGAAATGAATCACAACGAGCTGGTGGGCTGGACTGAGAAGCAAGAAGACCTAGCAGTAATCTATCTCAGAAACAGAGACGACTACAAAAGGAATCAAGTCAGAATGGATATCAATCAAGATATCATTTCTAAATATACCGATACCATCATAGAGATATATTCTAAAGGCACTTCGCTGATAGAAAAAGCTATCTACCTAGTACATCTTGGTGACTGGATCTCATGGTACCTTTCGGTACACAAAGGGGCTGATGCTGTAGAGATAAAAGTCATCGACTACCTAAAATCGGAACTGGCCAAGGTATAGCAAGCAATTTTTTTCTACTGAAAATGCCACAAGGAGAATATGCCTCTTTCGGAAATTGCTCATGCAATAATATTTAGTTTGTACTCTACCTGAGTAAAAGGTGCCTTCACCTCTTTAGGGATAGAGAGCACATTGCCAACTATGTCTTTGTACAAACAAATTGTATCAGCCTGAGTACAAGTGCCCAGCTTCTTTGTAGTAGGAAACAGCTATTTCACCACTAATTTTCCTGTAGCACTTCCAACTCCTGCCGTAAGTTTGTATACATAGATACCGCTGTCCACATCAGAGATGTCTACTTCCGCATCCGCAGCCACGGATTGTGTCAATAGTTTACGACCAGCTAGGTCGTATAGCTCCAAT
>CAYNJK010000339.1:0-2896 GCA_964397575.1 uncultured Saprospiraceae bacterium | reverse complement strand
ATCTAATAGCTGCTAAAGTAGGAGCGGCGAATGCATTCGGTTTTGATATCAATGCAGCTTGTTCCGGGTTCATATTTGCGCTGACCACAGCTTCTAAGTTTATAGAAACTGGGACCTACAAAAAAGTGATAGTCGTAGGTGCTGACCAGATGTCTTCCATATTGGATTATGAAGACAGAGCTACTTGCATCCTCTTTGGAGATGGTGCCGGTGCAGTGTTGCTGGAGCCGAATGAGGAAAATGGTGTAGAAGATGCCTATCTGAGAGGTGATGGGTCTGGAGTAGAATTTCTACGAATGAAAGCCGGAGGTAGTCTCAATCCTGCAACAGTAGAATCTGTACAAAACAGGGAACATTTCGTTTACCAAGAAGGTAGAGTAGTATTTAAAGCTGCTATAAAAGGCATGTGCGAGTCCATAAAGGAAGTCTTATCTCGAAATAGTCTCCAATCTGCCGATATAAACTACCTTATTCCACATCAAGCAAATCTGCGTATAATCCATGGTGTTGCAGATATGTTGGATTTTCCTAGGGAAAAAGTATTGGTAAATATAGAGAAGTATGGTAATACAACAGCTGGTACTATTCCTCTGTGTATCAGGGACTTCGAACATAAATTTAAAAAAGGAGACAAGATTATTCTCACAGCATTTGGTGGTGGATTTACTTGGGGCGCGGTTCTGATTACCTGGGCATATTAACTAAGTTTTTCCAATACTTAAGCAGAGATAATTCCCTACATTTGGTTGCTTAAAACAAAAGAATATAATGGCTAACACGTCTGATATTAAAAATGGTTTGTGCCTCAATTATAACCACGACATCTTTAAGATAGTAGAGTTCTTGCATGTAAAACCTGGAAAAGGTCCAGCATTTGTAAGAACAAAACTAAAAAGCCTCACTACTGGGAAAGTTATTGATAACACCTTTCCAGCAGGTCATAAAATAGATGTGGTAAGAGTCGAGAGAAGAACATACCAGTTCCTTTATAAGGATGGTGACGATTTTAACTTTATGAATACGGAAACGTATGAGCAAATAGCTATCGAAGGAAAGAAGATAGATAATGGAGATTTGCTAAAAGATGGTGAAAACGTAGAAATCCTTTTTCATGCAGAAAAGGAATTGCCTCTGACGATAGACTTACCTCAGTATATAACTCTGGAAGTAACATATACAGAACCTGGAGTAAAAGAGTTCTTGCATGTAAAACCTGGAAAAGGTCCAGCATTTGTAAGAACAAAACTAAAAAGCCTCACTACTGGGAAAGTTATTGATAACACCTTTCCAGCAGGTCATAAAATAGATGTGGTAAGAGTCGAGAGAAGAACATACCAGTTCCTTTATAAGGATGGTGACGATTTTAACTTTATGAATACGGAAACGTATGAGCAAATAGCTATCGAAGGAAAGAAGATAGATAATGGAGATTTGCTAAAAGATGGTGAAAACGTAGAAATCCTTTTTCATGCAGAAAAGGAATTGCCTCTGACGATAGACTTACCTCAGTATATAACTCTGGAAGTAACATATACAGAACCTGGAGTAAAAGGCAATACAGCAACCAATGTGACAAAACCTGCCACAGTGACAACAGGGGCACAAATAAAAGTTCCTATCTTTATAAATGAAGGAGACTTAATCAAGATAGACAGTAAGACTAGAGCTTATGTAGAACGTGTAAAAAAGTAAAAATGACTCACCAAGAAATCCAAGAATTACTCGAGTTGGTAGCTAAGTCAGACCTCACAGAAGTGAAGGTCAAGGATGGAGACTTCGAAATATTAATCAGAACTGGTGCTTATTCCAAGACTAAGTATACCGCAGCACCTATGATTTCTCAGCCTGCGATGCAAGTTCCGATGGCTACACCAGCAGCTCCTGTCTCAGCCACAGCTCCGGCAGCAGCTTCTGCCACTTCGCCATCTAATGAGGCAGGAGAAAATACTACAGAAGGATTACTGGAGGTAAGATCTCCTATTGTAGGTACCTTCTACAGATCTCCTTCTCCAGATAAACCTGTCTATGTGTCTGTAGGTGATACCATCAATGAAGGATCTGTTGTTTGTATTGTAGAAGCAATGAAATTATTCAATGAAATAGAAAGCGAAGTAGCTGGAAAAATTGTCAAAGTGATGGTGGAAGACGCTAGTCCTGTAGAATATGATCAAGTGCTTTTCTTAGTAGACCCTAAAGGGTAATTTCTTTACTCCATATTTATCCCAATATGTTCAAAAAGATACTCATTGCAAATAGAGGAGAGATTGCCTTAAGAGTAATCCGCACCTGTAAAGAAATGGGGATAAGTACCGTTGCAGTTTACTCTACTGCTGATAAGGAAAGTCTGCATGTACGTTTTGCAGATGAAGCAGTATGTATAGGTCCACCTAGTTCTAAAGAATCTTATCTCAGTATCCCTAAGATTATGGCAGCAGTGGAAATAACCAATGCTGACGCAGTACATCCTGGTTATGGATTTCTTGCTGAAAATGCTGGCTTTGCTGAAGTATGTGAAGAATATGGTATCAAATTTATCGGACCATCTGCACAGATGATAAGGATGATGGGCGATAAAATCACAGCCAAGGATACCATGATAAAAGCCAAGGTTCCAGTTGTGCCTGGCTCGGATGGACAAGTGAAATCTGTAAAAGAAGGCCTCAAGGTCGCTAACAAAATAGGGTATCCAGTAATCCTCAAGGCTACAGCCGGTGGAGGTGGTAAAGGGATGAGAATAGTGAATAACGATGATGAATTTGCCGAGCAACTAGAAAAAGCACAAATAGAAGCAGGCGCTTCTTTTGGGAACGATGCCATGTACCTTGAAAAATTTGTAGAAGAGCCAAGGCATATTGAAATTCAAGTCATCGGAGATCAGCATGGCAATGTAGCTCAT
>CAYNJK010000338.1:0-2899 GCA_964397575.1 uncultured Saprospiraceae bacterium | reverse complement strand
TCATTGTTTTGAATATTGGTCAGATTTGCAGAGACTTGTTCGTACCAGTCGGTCCAGCTTTCGTCATTGTTGATGATAAGGGATTCGCCGGTTTGAAGAAAGCTCATAAATTCTTCTCCACCATTGTTGCCGAAGCCTTTCATAACAGTTTTGTCCTGAGCTTTTCGCTTTGCGGAGTCGTAGACTTGGGCAGCTGTAGAGAATTTCATTGCATCTTTCTCAGATAGGCCTGTTTTTATAAGATTTTCGAAATTGATATCTTCTTCTTTTAGGATTCCAGCTTCATTGGCATCTAAGATAAGTTGCTTGGCTTTTCTTGCATCCTTAGCATTTGCTCGGACTGATCCAGATACAGAATACAGCATTACACCTGCACCATCACGTGTTTCTACACTTTCATTGTTGTAGTCATAGTTTTGAGTTTGATAGTCCTTGGATCTGTCCAGGACGTCTTTGTCTACGGCAGCACCTTGGGCCGCGGCAGATTCTAGCGCATTGGTTGCAAAGGCAGACTGTAAGACGCCTGCCCAACCAGAGCCTTTTGCTTTACCATTTTCGTCCATCTTCATTTGTACCATATCTACAGACTTGTTTATGGCTATAAATACGGGTTCGTATAACTTATCTGATTCTGCAAGTTGGTCCAGTAAGTTTGTGAAGTATTGTGTAGTCAAGACTAAATCTATGTTTTGACCTAGTTTGTTTTGTATCTGAGTACCTCTCAGCTTGGTAATAGGTTGATGTGGTTCTGCTGCTTCCACAGCATTGAGTAGGAATTTAGTGGCTTGCATTAGTTGCTTAGCATAAGGTCCTGCATTGGGAGTGCTTCCTGACCTTAGTAATGACATGGCAACCATAGCAGTAGTTGCTGGGTCAGCAGGTACTCTGTGAGGATTCATTTCTTTTTGGTTGCTATGGAATCCTGCACCCCAGCCGCCATCTGGATGTTGCGCCTTTTCTAACCATTCTAGTCCTTCTTCTATGGCAGATTGTATGACTGCAGATGTTTCGTAGGTGCAATTATCATCTAGATCGACTTCTCCAAAGACGGTATTGAATACACAATGTTCTGGCTTTACTGGATTAGGGTAGAGTAGGCTCTTTGCCTTGATTACGAGTAAACAACTAAAGGAGACCAAAATAAATAGGGCTTTATTTTTCATAATGAATGCGTTTGGTGAGAAAATAAGTGGTCCATCTTAAGGGACACATAGAGGAGATGCACAAAGTGTCGGCTTTACATAATTGTTTTTATAAGTTTTTTGAAAAGAATAACATTTGGTGAGACAACCATACGTTCTTATAAAGCATTCTAGTAATTAAATAACAAAAAGTAGTATGAAACAGTACAGCACCTATTTCTTAGCTCTTCTCTTCACTATGACCACTGTAGCTGGAATAGCACAGAGTAAAGCAGGAACCATACAAGAACTCGGTCAGGTAGATTGGCTTAGAGATTATGATACGGCACTAGCTGAGTCAAAGAAGTCCGACAAACCTATTCTTATTCTCTTTCAGGAAGTACCAGGTTGTGCAACTTGTAGAAATTATGGAGACAATACGCTTAGCCACCCGCTTATAGTAGATGCTATAGAAAACGAATTCGTTCCTCTAGCAATCTTCAACAATAAGGGAGGTGCTGACAGAAAAGTACTAGACCATTACGGTGAGCCGACCTGGAATAATCCAGTTATGCGAGTAGTAGATAGTAATGGAGAAAACATTATGAAAAGATTAGCTGGGAATTACTCGGCTGAAGGTCTGGTTCTCTACATGAGCCTAGCACTCAGAACGGCTGGAAAAGGTGAACCAGAATATCTCAATTTACTGAAAGAAGAACTTACAGCAGATAACACTGAGACTGCTTATTATAAGATGTATTGCTTTTGGAGCGGAGAGTCTCATTTTGGAGCCAAGGATGGCGTCGTCAGTACTGAGCCTGGCTGGATGGGTGGACATGAGGTAGTGAAAGTCACTTTCAATAATGATGTTGTCAGCAAAAAGTCTTTAGACAAATACGCTGAACAAGGCAACTGTTCTCCTCAGACTAAAGGGAATTACAGAATAGACAAAGATCCTCAGTACTACCTTAAGAAATCTAAGTACAGATACTTGCCACTATCTGATATTCAGAAATCAAAAATAAATGCTGCTCTAGGCCATGGTGAAGACCCTACACAGTATCTAAGTCCGACTCAGATACAGTGGTTATCAGATTCTAGTTCTAAAAAAGTGCTCTATACTAAAGACTTGAAATCTGCATGGGAAACTGCCGAAGCAATGGAGTAAAATAATATACTTGAAGAAAGACCAACAACAATTAAAGTTGGCTTCAGGTATGATGATATATAGATTTAGATTGTTTTTTCGAATAATAGTTTCATAAAAAAAGTGCTTGTGGATTCCACAGGCACTTTTTTTATTGCTTCTATATTTTCGCTAAATCCTGCTAGGCCATATCCATAGGAATTCTAAGAATCTGTCCAGGATAAATTTTGTCTGGATGTGAGAGCATTGGCTGATTGGCTTCGAAAATAGCGTTGTACTTCATAGGATCGCCGTATACTTCTTTGGATATTTTGGATAGAGTATCACCTTTCTTTACCTCATGAAACTTTGACTCAGGTTCAGGGTTCGTGACTGAAATCATGTCTCCTACACTTGCGACTCCTTCTACATTCCCAAGGGCAAGAATAATCTTTTCTCTATTGGCATTTGTGTCTGTGATTCCAGTAACACTAACATGTTCGCCTAAGTCGATATGCAAGTCACTTACAGAAAGTCCAAGTCTTTCGATCTCTCCCTTCAGGGCATCTATTTTTCGCTCCTCCGGCGTACGATTGTCAGTGACAGTCTCTGTTACTACTTCTTTTTTCTTGAATAGTTTAGCGCCTGCTCC
>CAYNJK010000337.1:0-3040 GCA_964397575.1 uncultured Saprospiraceae bacterium | reverse complement strand
AAAAATTTGTAGAAGAACCAAGGCATATTGAAATTCAAGTCATCGGAGATCAGCATGGCAATGTAGCTCATCTCTCAGAACGAGACTGCTCAGTCCAGCGAAGACATCAAAAGCTCGTAGAGGAATCTCCCTCTCCTTTCTTAGATCAGAAGCTTAGGGAAAAAATGGGAAAAGCCGCTATCAAAGCTGCTAAGTCTATCAATTATGAAGGTGTAGGTACCGTCGAGTTTTTAGTAGATAAGAATAGGAAGTTTTACTTCATGGAAATGAATACTAGGATACAGGTAGAGCATACAGTAACCGAAGAAGTTATCAATAGAGATCTAATCAAGGAACAGATACGTGTAGCAGCAGGAGAAAAAATTTCCGGTAAAAATTACTATCCATCGCTGCATGCAATAGAAGTGAGGATCAATGCAGAAGATGCTTACCATGACTTCAGACCAAGCCCTGGTCATATCAGTTCATTCCACAGTCCAAAGGGACACGGTGTCCGTGTAGATACGCATGCCTTTGCAGGCTATACCGTTCCGCCATACTATGATTCTATGATTGCTAAACTTATCTGTGTCGCAGAAACCAGAGAGGAATGCATTAGGAAAATGCAAAGAGCGCTGGATGAGTTTATCATAGAAGGTATAAAAACTACAGTACCATTTCATATACAAGTGATGAAGGATGAGCGGTTCAGAGCTGGTAATGTTACAACAAAGTTTATGGACGACTTTGAAATGAAGCCCTAAAGAAATCTTATTCCATTCGAAATAATTTCCACTTATTAATTGTTAGAGAATGGAGTTCCAACTTTTTTCATCCTTTGAAATTTAATGAAGGATATAAGAAATATATTTTCTTTCCTTGCACCTTTTAAATCGAAGGTCTCCCTCAGTCTGATTTGTCACATTCTTTCAGCAATATTCACTATTGTTACTATACCTCTAATAATTCCTTTTTTCCATTTTCTCTTTTCTACTATTCCAGACAGTGCAGAAAGACCAGAAAGCTTACTGGATGTAGTAGGATGGTTAGAATACTATTTTGTAGCTCTTATAGGAACATACGGTTCACAAAGAGCTTTGGTAATAATCTGTGGGTTTCTAGTCCTTACCTTTTTCTTAAAGAATCTCTTTAGATATCTCGCCATGTATTATATGATTCCGGTGCGAAGTAGCATCGTAATGGGTCTTCGAAAAGACTTGTATGATAAGTACCTGGATCAGTCCTTAGAGGAGCTACAAAGCAATAAACGCGGAGATCTGATAACAAGAATCACCGCAGATGTACAAGAAGTAGAGTGGGGTATACTCCGATTTATTCAGACTTTATTCAAAGCTCCTGTGCTTATCCTAGGAAGTACCTTGCTTATGTTATCTATACATACAGGACTGACCTTATTTGTCTTCATTTTGATGGTGTTTACTGGTTTGGTGATTGGCACCTTGTCCAAAACTTTAAAGAAGAGCTCCAATGAATTACAAGGTACACTTAGCGAATTGACAACAAGAGTGGATGAATCATTGGATGGAGCACTGCACCTCCGGATATTCAGAGTAATAGATTCATGGAAAGAAAAGTTTACTGGTACAAATGCTAGACACAAAGACTTGTATGATAAAGTAACACGTCGACAAGAGTTGTCTTCGCCTCTCTCTGAATTTTTAGGTGTAACAGTGGTGGTCGTTTTATTGTGGTGGGGTGCGCAGTTGGTATTTGATAGGAGTTTGAAGCCTGAAGCCTTTTTTGCGTTTGTATTTGCCTTTTACCATGTCATAGAACCACTCAAATCGTTCTCTACAGCCTTTTACAATATCAAGAAGGGTAGTGCTTCTCTGGAAAGGATACATCAGCTTACAGAGGGTAATGCGAAAGAGGACCTTGATAGAGCTCACAATTTTTCATTTCACGATAAGATCGTTTTTGACCAAGTTTCATTTTCCTACGAGGACGGGAAGGTCCTTGATAATATTTCCTTGGTCATCTACAAAGGGGAAAGGATTGCTATTGTAGGTAATTCTGGCGCAGGGAAGTCCACCTTGGTTTCACTATTATTGGGGGTTATCCGACCTGATTATGGCAACATTTATTTTGATAATATGCCTCTGCATCAGATATCAAAGAAGCAGTATTATAAAAATATAGGACTAGTGACTCAGCAAGCCTTTCTATACAATGATTCTGTCCGAGAAAATCTAACGCTAGGAAGAGCTAATATCTCAGATAGACAGATAGCTGCTGCTCTGACTACGGCCAATGCTTCAGATTTTGTTGCACGACTATCTGAGAAAGGAGAAACTAAAATAGGGAACAGAGGGGAACAACTTAGTGGAGGAGAAGGACAGCGACTGACCATCGCCAGAGCAGTTCTAGAAAATCCTGAGTTGCTCATACTCGATGAACCCACTTCATCTTTGGATCCAGCATCTGAGCATAAAGTGAGTGCTGCTATCTTACAAGCTATGAAGGGCAGAACTACAGTAATTATTGCCCATAAGCTTACTACCATAAAACACTGTGATCGGATCTTGTTTTTGGAAAATGGAAAAATTGTAGAAGCTGGAACGCATAACGAATTAGTTGCTAATAAAGGAAAATATCATGACTATGTGGCGTTACAGGCTTTATAAGTGTTTGGTTTTGGTTCTGTGGACAAGTGGTATCTGTATGGTATCGGCACAACTCCAAGGACAACTTATATTGCCTCAAATAAATGATACGCTTTATTCTTACAGTATAATTCTGGACCAGCCATTAGAATCTATCAGTGAGTTTGATTTCTACGACTTAGATTTTCATTGTATGGACGAGTTGGCTGTACTCAAACCGACAGCTCCAAGAACAGATTTTGAGATTAAGAATCAGAATGGGATAGGGGAGGTCTATGCTGAGAAAGACGGGGTACTCTACATAAAGGGATTTAGAATGATAGATCCTTATTTAAGTTCGACTGTTAAGTTTATTCAATTTATAGGCGGTATTCCACTAGTTAATCAGACTGATATTACTAAGGCGGGAAATAAGGGTTCGCAAAACATGTATCTGG
>CAYNJK010000336.1:0-3133 GCA_964397575.1 uncultured Saprospiraceae bacterium | reverse complement strand
ATCTAAGGCTAATAAAAATCGTACTTACAAATGGATAATCAGGAACCTGCGTTTAGAATTGTCCACTATACCAAAAATACAAGCATTTTACCTAAAAGGTTCAGTTATGTATAAATAAAATTGGTTATGTAACAGAATATTTTATGGAAAAAATGAATGCTTACGCATGTTTTTTGAGTAAAAACATATTTAGAATATGACTAAAAGCAATAAATAAACCTCCAAGAACTATGGTAAAAGGAGTCTGAACTGGCAGGAAGTGATGTGCAATTATTAGGAGAAAACCTGCAACGGCAAGGTAGAATGATGTAGGATTATGGCCATTACTTAGATAGGGCTTCAAAATAGATAGATATACAAAAATGGAAGTAAGTCCGAGGAAGAATAGCTCAAATAACGGACTTATGATCAGTGAAGTAGACTTTATATAGCCAAATGATAAAATTAAAGGTAGAATAGCACAATGAATGGCACAAATGAGGCTGGTTGCTGTTCCCCATACGTCCATGTTTCTTATAGCTTGTTTCACTTAGTTTACAACTTGTATTATGCAATAATGTTGCAAATATAGTGAATGTCATTTGTATATATTAGTTTTGGTGTATATGCATACCAGCGAGACATTACTCAAGAGTCATAATTTAAGAAAGACCACCTTTCGTCTCAAGGTTTTGGAAGTCTTTATGGATAAACCACATTCGGCAAAGAGCAATAAAGTTCTGGAGTCTAAGCTAGGAGAGCATGATAGGATTACTTTATATAGGACCTTAAAGTCTTTTGAAGAAAAAGGGCTTATTCATCAAGTTATTGATACCAGTAACGAAATGAAATATGCTCTTTGTCACCAAGATTGTGAACTTCATACCTCCCTAAGTGATCACCCTCATTTCCACTGCGAACAGTGTGGAGAAACCCTGTGTCTAGAGGAAGTAAAAGACGTAGACATAACCCTACCAAGGGGTTATACTATTTCTAATCTGTCTCTTTCAATCACAGGTGTCTGCTCAGATTGTCGGTGACTTGTCACTTTTCTGATTTTGGTTTGTTTTTTGAGCATGCACAATCAAATTAAGATAGAAAATGAAACAATTGGTGTTACCCTGCATGCTTATGCTATGCTGTATATTTACAGTTGATCTTATTGCTCAAGAAGATCCTGTACTGGCTACATTCGAAGAGCGAGAAGAACTTACCCACATATTGAGACTGTCCAATGGCAATTTTCTTTTGTCTGGAAAGACTTTCGAACTCGGAAATAAATCTGACCTGGTTGTCCTCTTGGACCCCAACGGTAATGAAATTAGAAGGAAAGCTGTCTGTCATACCTGTAGCTTTGGCGATATCGTATACAGCAAGGAAACCTCGGATGGAGAGATTGTTCATATAAGATCTTCTGGAGACATTTTCTTTTCTGATTTAAACCTGGGGAACAGTAGGTTTTTAATCAATGTGAAGAACAACGAATTTGAATTTGTAGAGACTTATCAAGTTCTAGAAAATGCCAACTTCATTGTTGTTGTTTCTTTTGCAGTAAAAGATGGAATAAGAGGCCTCCTCCATACAACTATCAATACCTTGTCTGAGAGGCTTATAAGTAGTAAATTCAATACCCATTTTCCAGATATAGATGGTTCTATAGGTATAGGACTTTTTCAAGATGTAGGTGTTGTAGATGGCTATAATTCTGTAGAAAATGGACGGTCGACTGGCCACTTATTAAGGTATGACATCAGTAGAGAGCTGTTGTGGGATGTAGACTTGGACTGGGCTAATATAAGTCTGGATCATGTTCTGGTATCTTGGTCGCAGCAAGTCTATGCCGTAGGCACAATAGAGGATGAAGAAAATCCTGGCCATCTGCAAGGCTACCTTGTTTCTTTTTCGCAGGAAGGTGATTTGTTATGGGAAAAGCGTTTCGATTCGCCTAGCTTAGATGAATCAGGAGTTGCAAATCCTGTCAAGGGTATAACCAGAATTAAGCAACTTAGGTCTAATGAATTTGTAATGACCGGTAAAAACGGTGGCGTTAGATCCGGAAAGGAATTTGGAGAGGCATTCGTACTTAAAGTTGATGAAGAAGGAAATAAGTTAGTAGAGTTTATTACATCCGGAATAACAGATGATTCTGAAGCGCTAGATGCAATTGTGGTAAATCCTGGAGATAGACTTCTATTTGTTGCTAGATCGTTTTCTACTAATGGGATTGCAGGCTCGTTTTTCAGCTTAGCAAGTACAGTTACATCGGCTTTTGCTCCACTACCAGCTGAGATAACAATTTTTCCAAATCCAACATCAGATTATCTGATTATAAATGATACGGAATCCATCCATGAGTTGGATATTAAAGTTTTCGATACAAATGGACGAATGGTATTCAGTTCCAGAGCATCTAACTTCTTGGATATTTCACATCTTGAGAATGGGACTTACTACCTTCAGATTACAAAAGGAACAAAGAGATACTTCCACGTATTTATCAAACAATAAATCCGAAGTAATATTATAGAATAAAAAAAGGGGACACTGAACTGTGTCCCCTTTTTTTTGTGATAGGTTAGGTTTTTGTCAAGCTATTTTATAAATGTCAGTTGGTGTCTTACATAACAAAGCTTTGCTGCCTTTGATAGCGATAGGATGTTTAATCAGTTCAGGATTATTCTGAAGAATATTCAGCCAACCATGCATATTAAAGTCTTTGCCTCTGATATGAGCTTGATAATAAGGATGTGCTTTGTTCAGTAATTCTTTAGGGTGCTTATCTAGTTTTTTTAAAATCGATTTCCAGATAGTTGTTGTGGATCTTATCTTACTATGCTCATAAGATCTAATCTTCTGACCAGTGCCTTTTGCATGGGCCAAAGTTTTTCTGTCTGCACTCAGACTGGGGTTATACAGAAGTAGCAATTCCCTATGATGTGTCTTCATGTTATTATTCTATATTTTCAATCATATGACTAATAATATTTTAAATATAGCAGAATAATTCAAATTATATATAATCAATCATGCATTAATGCCTTATTTATGCAAAGTTGATTGGTATTTCCTTTCCTCTTTTAGTCAGTTGATTAAATATTACACAATAAAATATGTGAATTTCTTACTGCATAAGAATATAATAACGCATCTGACG
>CAYNJK010000335.1:0-3224 GCA_964397575.1 uncultured Saprospiraceae bacterium | reverse complement strand
CGATTCTTTGCCAGAAAACTTAGTTACTATTTCCGAGATCTTATTATAGCTGGACTGAGTCCCGACAATGGCGACCCTTTTCCCTTCATCACTATTGAACTTACTTGTACCACTGGTAATATAATTAAACAAGCGTCTAGTAAAATAAAACAACAGCGGTGCCACCAAAACTGTCAATAATAAAATGAGCCTTGAAAATCGCAACTGGGATGGAAACAAACTGTATATCGAAAGAACCCCTAAACTACTGACTCCAAAACCGTATAGCAAATGCTTGAGGTCCTGTCTCTTGTCATACTGTCCAAAAATGAAATAGCAAAGCACTACTATAAGAACTAGGGTGAAAAATATGTATCCTGAAGACGCATCACGAAAATAACCTGGGTCTTCAAAATAGAAACGTGCCCAAAAAGATTTAGCACCTACAGTAAAAAGAAACAGCAGCATAGCATCTACGAGTGGTCTGATAATTTTATTTGTCAGCTTATTTATAATGCCAGCTAGAGCTGATAAGACTATGCCTACATTAAGAATTGCTATCCATATAACTGAGCTAGAACTATTTCGCTTCTTAGCATAGATGCTCATAGCACCATAAAAGTTCTTGATGTAGCTGGCACTGAGTTTCTTTGTACTCTCTCCTTTGAAGTGTATAATCTGAGTTTGGGGAAAGTAGAAGATTTTCTTACCTCTGTCATATATCTGTCTCGATAATTCTATGTCTTCACCATACATAAAATAGTCTTCATCAAAACCTCCTACATCCTGAAGCAATTCAGTTTTACTAAACATAAATGCTCCTGTCAGTACTTCTATCTCATTGGTCTCTGTTTCTTTTAAGTGCCCTTGATAATAGCTATTGAAAAAACGAGAATGCGGAAAAAGTTTAGAAATACCTGTCAGCTTAAATAAGGCGCTTAGAGGTGTAGGAAAGCCTCTTTTGGACTCTGGTAAGTACTTGCCACTGCCATCTACCATTTTTACACCTAGCATCCCCACTTCTTGATTCTTGGTAATAAAATCATGGCAAAGTCGAAGTGTATCTTCCTTGAGTATCGTATCTGGATTGAGTATCAAAGTATAGGGCTGTACGGCCATCTGCAGGCCTTGATTATTGGCTTTAGCAAACCCAAGGTTTTCTTTATTATCTACAAGACGAACATCAGGAAAACTCTGTCTTATCATTTCCTGTGACCCATCCACTGAATCATTATCCACGACTATAACTTCTAGATTACCTTCGTAGTCACTTGCATAAATAGATTGCAAGCACTGTCTAATAAAGTATTTGACATTATAATTAACTATGATGATGGATATGCCAGACATTATAGGCTGCAGCTCATTTTAGGACATTATTAATGCAAGCTGCAAAAAATTGTCCAATTAGAAGTGTGAAGGTGTTATTAGCGCAATTACAACTTAGATAATCGCCTCTTTATTGTAATCCGTCCTTCCATGGATAGATCTTCCCAGAGTCAGCTCATCTGCATATTCGAGCTCTCCACCGAAGGCAACACCTCTGGCTATTGTAGAAATCTTGACCTGAGTATCACTGAGCAACTTAGAAATGTAATAGATTGTTGTATCGCCCTCTATGGAAGGGCTAACCGCCATTATAAGTTCTTCTACCTCATTGTTTTTGACCCGTTGCACAAGTGAGGCTATCTGTAAATGCTCTGGTCCTACGCCTTCCAGCGGAGAGATAACACCACCGAGAACATGATAAACTCCGCTAAATTGCTGAGTATTTTCAATGGCCATGACATCTTTTGCAGATGCGACGATACAAATCTGGTATTTATTTCTTGCCGCATCGGAGCATATATTACAAATAGGCGCATCTGAGTAATTGAAACAGGACTCACACATACGCAGCTGAGATTCTAAATCGGTTAGTGCCTTGATGATTTTTTTAGTCTTATCCGTCTGATTTCCAGCTAGATGCAAGACCAATCTTAGTGCTGTTTTCTTTCCGATACTAGGCAACGAACTCATAGCCAGTACTGCCTCTTCCAAAATCTTTGACGAAAAATTCATATTAGCAAAAATAGACATTTATGGATTTAAGCCAATAACACATCAGATTATACTTTATCATGTTATTTTTGCTGCCTAAAACTTAGAAACTATGGCTGAAGTTATAAGAATGCCGCGTCTCAGTGACACAATGGAAGAGGGTAATATAGTCGGATGGCAGAAGAAGGTCGGAGATAGTGTCTCTCCTGGAGACATTCTGGCTGAAGTAGAAACTGACAAGGCGACGATGGAATTGGAAAGCTTCAATGAAGGTGTCTTACTCCATATAGGTGTTCCTGAAGGACCTGTCATGGTAGAAGGGGTAATTGCCATCATAGGCGATAAAGGAGAGGATATCTCAGATTTACTCAAGCAGATAGAAGCAGAAGCAGCTGCTCCTAAGGAAGAGCCCAAGGAAGAAGTAAAGCAAGCAAGTACTCCTGCACCAGCGCCTACTCCTACGGCAACACCAGCACCTGCACCTGCTCCAGAACCGATGATGACACATTCTAGTGGTCGGATCTTTGCTTCGCCCTTAGCCAAGAAAATGTCTAAAGAAGAAGGTATAGATATCAACAGAATAACTGGTACTGGAGAGAACGGCAGAGTCGTCAAAAGAGATGTGGAAGCAGCTATTTCCAATGGAGGAGCAAGCATGGCTTATGTGCCAGGTGCATTAGCTGCTGCTAGTTACGATCCTTCTATCTATGGAGATAAGTCAGTTTCTATGATGAGAAAGGTTATCGCTAAGAGACTGGGAGAAAGCAAATTTTCTGCGCCTCATTTCTATCTCACAATGGAAATGAACATGGATAAAATGATAGCTGCCAGACAAGCTATAAATGAAGATTCTCCTGTAAGAATATCCTACAATGACTTAATTGTAAAGGCATCTGCGTTAGCTCTGAGAAAACATCCTGAAATAAATGCTTCTTGGTTTGGAGACAAGATTACTTACCATGAAGATATCAATATCGGAGTAGCTGTTGCAATAGATGAGGGTCTTATGGTGCCTGTAATTAGAAATGCAGATAGAAAGACCTTAGTGGCTATAAAGACTGAAATAAAAGATCTAGCTGGCAAAGCAAAGAGCAGAAAAATCAGTCCTGATGAGATGCAAGGCAATACTTTTACGATATCTAACTTGGGAATGTTTGATATAGACGAGTTTACCGCTATTATCAATCCTCCAGATGCTTGTATTC
>CAYNJK010000334.1:0-3238 GCA_964397575.1 uncultured Saprospiraceae bacterium | reverse complement strand
GAGCAGTTACGGTTATTTTTGGTGATGGTGCCGGTGCTGTGGTTCTACAGCCGACAGAAGGTAATGGCGTCCTCACAACTAAACTTCATTCTGATGGCTCTTATGCAGAAGAGCTTGCAATGATAAATTTTGGTTGTCATGGAGGTTATCACGATGAGGTAGACTACGGTTACCACAAAACGTCCAGACCTGGCGGTACTTTTGCTACGCAGAAAATGCTAGACACGGGTCAGATATATCCCTACATGAATGGCCAGAAAGTCTTTAAAAAAGCAGTTGTTAAATTTGTGGAAGTTATCCATGAGGCCCTGAACTCTGCTGATTGTCAGAAGGAAGAGATAGACATGTTTATCCCACACCAAGCCAATCTGAGAATCTCACAGTTTGTACAAAAGTCATTGGGGCTGAGTGACGATCAAGTTTTCAATAACATACAGAAATACGGGAACACTACTGCGGCATCTATTCCTATTGCCTTATGCGAAGCATGGGAAGCTGGAAAAATCAAAGAAGGCGATTTGGTCTGCCTAGCTGCCTTTGGTAGTGGATTTACCTGGGGTAGTGCACTGCTCCGATGGTAGCTTATGTTGTGCAATCGATAACCTTTTAACTAATAGTTATAATGACAAAATCTCGTAAAGTAGATATCTTGGCTATAGGCGTACATCCAGATGATGTGGAACTAGGTGCTGGAGCAACTATTCTGAAACAAATAGATCTAGGTTATAAGGTAGCTATCGTAGATCTCACTAAAGGCGAGCTGGGGACACGAGGCAGTGCTGCTCTAAGAATGAAGGAAGCCAAGAAGGCAATGAAATATGCTGGAGTTAGTTTCAGAGAAAACCTTAGTATGGCCGACGGTTTTTTTGAAAACAACAAGGCCAATAAGATGAAGATCATTAAGGCCATAAGAAAATACCAGCCCGATATCGTCCTGGCCAATGCACTGCGTGATAGACATCCTGATCATGGCAGAGCCTCGTTACTCATAAGGGAGTCTTGTTTTCTTGCCGGTCTGGTAAAAGTAAAAACGAAAGTAGGTAATAAGAATCAGGCTAAGTGGCGTCCAAGAAAAGTCTTTTGCTACATTCAGGACCATGACATAGCGCCAGATGTAGTTATAGATGTTACTGGCTATATGGATAGAAAAATAGAATTTGTACAGTGTTATGGAAGTCAGTTCTTTAGTCCTGATTCTAAAGCGCCACAGACGCCGATTTCTACGCAGGCTTTCTTAGATAACCTAAAAGGCCGGGCTCAGTCTTTTGGAAGAAGGATAGGTGCTGAGTATGGGGAGGGATTTACTTGCGAGGAATATATAGGGATTGGCGACTTGACTCAGATACTTTAGAAAGGATATGCTCTTCTAATATTTAGTTTTTCCTTCCATTCTATCTACTACTTCTAGTGTTCCTAGTCTCATGCGCACGTTCATTTCAGCTTTCTTAGATATGATGTTTTCGCCTTTGCAGAAGATGCCTAGAGAATTATGATAAGCTTTGGCAAAATCAAAATTACTCTGCATTATTAAACTTGGTTGTGTGGAAAGACTATCTGATACAGTGTAGGATGGCAGGGCGGTAGTCAGTGTAGTATATTTTTTAATCTTGACTTCTGGGAACGCAGTTAATTGTTGGCCAATACCAGAATTAGCGAGGCTTATACATACGAGGGCTGTCATCATTATCTTTTTCAGGCTTTCGTTCCACTTTAGGCTTAGCTTTTTTAGGGGTGATATCCTTTTCATACCTCCGTTCTGCTTTAGGTTTTGGTTTCCTATAATGCTTCTCTTTTGTATCATTCTGTTTTTCGTATTTCTTACGAACTCTGTCATCTATAAATTTAGCTTTTTTTGAGCCGGCATACAATTCATAGTTGTATAACTTGGCAGGAATGCCGCCATTGTCCAAAGTTAACTTTGCGCTGTGTTTTAGACCAAAACTTTTCATAGCTTGTCCATTTCCCGACAGAATCCATACGGATGATCCCTGCCATTCCTGTTTGAGATGGTCAGAGATGGTTCTATAGAATTGTGTTACGTTTCTGACCTTGATCCGTTTATCATAAGGTGGATTTAGAAATATTATCCCTTTGCTGTCTCCTTTGGATCTAAGGAAGTCTTCTTCTTTGATCGTAACCATCTTGCGGTGGGGGAGCATTTGCAGATTTTTCCTTAGGTCCCTCACGGCATAAGAATGAATGTCACTGGCAATTATTTCCCCTTCTGGAGGATGTATGGCTGCCTGCGCGGCTTCCTTTACGGATTGCCAGATATCTGCATGGAATTCTGGCCAATTCTCAAAACTGAATTTCTCTATAAACATGCCAGCTGGTATGTTAGCTGCACTCATAAGGGCCTCTGTAGTAAAAGTGCCGGAACCACACATAGGATCATAGAAAGTCTGCTTTTTATCCCACTTGGCTAACTTAAGAATACCTGCAGCGAAAGCTTCGTTGAGCGGAGCTTTGTAGCTTCTTTGCTTGTAATTTCTTAAATGTAATGAGCGACCCGAACTGTCCAGCGCTACAGACAATTTATTCATGTGCAAATGAATATTTATTACGATGTCTGGATTTTCTATATCTACATTCGGTCTGTAATTTTTTTCTTCACTTAACTGGTCTACGATGGCATCTTTGCACCGATATGTCACAAATAACGAATTGCTAAATATCTCGCCGAACACAGTAGATCTAACAGCAAAGGTCTGACCATCAGCAATGTAGCGGGCCCAGTCTATAGTTCGGAGCGCCTGATAAAATTCTTCCTGTGATTCTATTTCAAAAGTTGCAATCGGCACCAGTACTCTTATGGCCGTCCTAAGTAGATAGTTGCACTTGTATAGTTGCGCCCAGTTACCTTCGCATTCTACACCTCTCTTTAGTAGATTGATATTTTGAAGATGCAACTCTTCCAGCTCTTCTCTGAGAATCTCTTCGAAGCCTTCCATTGTTTTGATTACAAGTTTCATTAGAGCTTAGAATTATTTGGTTAGAGTCTAAATGACCAATAATTTGGGGTAATAAAAAAAGCACCTCGAAGATAGGTGCTTTTCTTTCAATATATTTTTAGTGCTGCTTTTTTACTGCTTCACAAAGCTGACCGTACAGTCTTGCATCAAGGTAACTGCTCCTAAATTAAATACAAGATTTAGATCTAGGACCATATTATTCTCATCTAACAACTGGCCTGTACCTTCTCCAGTGATAGTAATAACTTGTCCTTGGACATCTACGG
>CAYNJK010000333.1:0-3326 GCA_964397575.1 uncultured Saprospiraceae bacterium | reverse complement strand
ATATTTCCCTAGCATCATAGACCATAAATTCTTCTTGAAATAATGGAATGCATTTGGTTTCCTTTTCTATAATAGGCAAGGAGAGTATGCCTACATCTATTTCTCTCAGTTTGATTCTTTCTATTATCTTATCTGTAGTAATCTCAAAGACTGAGAAATCAATCTCTGGAAAATCTTTTATCAGACTATCAAGAAAGAGAGGCAGTAGGAATGGAGCAAGCGTAGGTATTACACCTATATTAAGTGAGCCAGTAAATTCCTTTTTAGTTTCCTGTACCAGCTCAGTTAGATTTTCTGATTCATTATAAACGACCTTGAATTGAGGAATAAGCTTTTTGCCTTCAGGTGTCAGTTCTATAGGTTTCGTTTTTCTATCGAAAAGCTCTATCTCTAATGCATTCTCCAGTTTTTTTACCATGGTGCTAAGTGTACTCTGTGTAACAAAACAATCTTTAGCAGCTTCGCTAAAGCTCCCTGTTTTATGAATCGCGAGAACGTATTTTATTTGATTTATAGTTATTGACATCATCAATAGTTGTATAGCTAATATAGTTATTATAAATGACGGTATTTTAAGACCTTCACGCAAAAATTAACGAAGTTATGGATAGTTCTAATGGAGACATCAGCAAGTGCCCTTTTCACAATGGCTCTATGATGCAGACAACAGCAGGTGGTGGGACCACAAACAAAGATTGGTGGCCTAAACAGCTTAAACTTAATATTCTGAAGCAGAATACTCGGAAAACCAATCCTATGGATGAGGATTTTGATTATGTAACTGCTTTCAATTCTTTGGACTACGATGGTCTGAAGAAAGACTTAGAAGCTTTGATGACAGATTCTAAGGAATGGTGGCCGGCAGACTTTGGACATTATGGTCCTTTCTTTATCAGAATGGCATGGCATGCAGCAGGTACATACAGAACTGGAGACGGCAGAGGTGGCGGAGGTACTGGACAACAAAGATTTGCACCGCTTAATAGCTGGCCAGATAATGGTAACCTTGATAAAGCAAGAAGATTGCTATGGCCTATCAAGCAGAAATATGGCAACAAGATTTCTTGGGCAGACCTGATGATACTTACAGGCAATGTGGCACTGGAGTCTATGGGCTTTAAGACTTTTGGTTTTGGTGGTGGAAGAGCTGATGTTTGGGAACCAGAAGAAGATGTGTACTGGGGTACTGAAACAGAATGGCTGGCTGGCGATAAGCGATATACTGGAGACAGAGATTTGGAAAAACCACTCGGTGCCGTTCAGATGGGACTCATCTATGTAAATCCTGAAGGTCCAGAAGGCAATCCTGATCCACTTGCTGCAGCTAAGGATATCAGAGAAACTTTCGCACGTATGGCGATGAATGATGAGGAGACAGTTGCACTTATTGCCGGAGGTCATACCTTCGGAAAAGCGCATGGAGCTGGTGATGATTCTTTAGTAGGCGTAGAACCAGAAGGTGCACCTATTGAATATCAAGGTCTGGGATGGAAGAGTACTCATGGATCTGGAAAAGCAGGTGACGCGATAACAAGTGGACTGGAAGTAACCTGGACACAGAAGCCTACACAATGGACCAATCTATTTTTTAAGAACTTATTCGAGCATGAGTGGGAATTGACTAAGAGTCCTGCAGGTGCCCAGCAGTGGGTAGCTAAAGAAGCAACTGATATGATGCCTGACGCTTTTGATAGTTCCAAGAGTCATAAGCCGACGATGCTTACTACAGATCTGTCACTTCGATTCGACCCTGCATACGAAAAGATCTCAAGAAGATTTTACGAGAATCCGGATCAATTTGCAGATGCTTTTGCAAGAGCATGGTTTAAGTTGACACATAGAGATATGGGACCGAAGATAAGGTATCAAGGCCCAGAAGTGCCCTCAGAAGAACTGATATGGCAAGATCCTCTACCGACTGCCAATAGTAGTACTCTTGGAGTGACTGATATCAATACCTTAAAACAGCAAATTTTTGACTCTGGCTTGACAACATCGGAGCTGGCAGGAACTGCTTGGGCTTCAGCCTCTACCTATAGAGGTTCTGACATGAGAGGTGGTGCCAATGGTGCAAGAATAAGACTAGCGCCTCAGAAATTCTGGGAGGCAAATAATCCTACTCAGTTAGCTAAAGTCATCAAGGTGTATGAGAATATACAGACCGAATTTGGTGGAAATATATCTATCGCTGATCTGATTGTACTCGGTGGAAATGTTGCAATAGAGAAAGCAGCTATTGGTGCAGGTGTAGAAACAGAGGTGCCATTTTCTGGAGGTAGGGTAGATGCTACACAAGAGCAGACTGATGTGGAATCATTTGCAGTATTGGAGCCAGAAGCTGACGGTTTTAGAAATTATCTGAAAGGAAAGTATGCTATAGAGTCAGAGCACTTGCTGATAGATAAGGCACAGTTGCTTACGCTTACAGCTCCGGAGATGACAGTCCTGGTCGGTGGATTGCGAGTGCTAGGAGTGAATGTCAATGGTTCGAAGAATGGTATCCTCACTGACCAAGTCGGCGTACTGAGTAATGATTTCTTTACTAACCTGTTAGACATGGATACAAACTGGGTCGCAGTGGATAAAGAGAGGGAGGTGTTTGCTGGAACATCGACTAAGTCTGGCGAGTCTAAATGGACAGCAACAAGAGCGGACTTAGTCTTTGGTTCTAATTCAGTACTGAGGGCGATAGCAGAAGTATACGCGAGTTCTGATGCAAAAGAAAAGTTTATCAAAGATTTTGTAAAAGCCTGGGCGAAGGTGATGGAGTTGGATAGATTTGATCTTAGATATAAAAACCAAATCAGTTAGACTACACATCAATATTTAAGGATTGTGATCCACCAGATTTATTTAGTCTGGTGGGTTTTTTTATGCGATCAGTAAGTGATTTTTGTATCCAGTGATGAGCAATGGTCTCCTGATCACTTGACGGATTTTGACGCCACAGATTGAAGAAGAGCTTTAAAATTTACTTTGCGATGACAAATTTCAAATGGAAACGAGAAGTTGTCACTTAACTATAAGCCAATCGTCAGCCGACCGTAAGGACTGTTAAGTATTCTGTCTCTCTAATGTATCTTGTACTATGTTAGAAAAATCAACGAGCCTTAGATTGGCAAGATATTTTGTTTCCCATTCGACTTCGCTCAGGGCAGGCTGTTTTTTATCGAATGGAAAAATGAAAATTGAAAATTCTGAAAATAGTCTTATGTTCTTAAAACCAAAATTATAGAAGCAAGAAGAACAAAAGTTAGTTTTCCAATATGTGCTCTTTACTTTTTCATCGCCAAAAAGGTACTGTGTTATAAACCAAATTAATTAGC
>CAYNJK010000332.1:0-3328 GCA_964397575.1 uncultured Saprospiraceae bacterium | reverse complement strand
CCTCTATAGACTCAACCGCTGTAATTGGATACGAAAACCTTGCAATGCTGGATGACTCTAGCAGCATACTCAGAAAAATATTTATAGACGGCGGCGCAATACATTATCATACGGTGCCCAGTCTATTTACAAATCTTGGCATCTTAGAAACCGACTATCGTCTAAACTTCAATAAGACTTTTGCCCTATTTGACAAAAGCTATGTTGTCATCCATCAGGAAAAAAGAGCCAATATCAATGCTGGTCTAAATGAAGATTCACTACTGCAATACATACTATCACAGCCACCACTTAAATATGCGTATTACCTTACTTTGTTACTGAGTTTGTTGTTTGTCTTTTTTGCATCTAAAAGAAAGCAGAAGGAGATACCAGTACTAGAGACCAGCAAAAACACCAGCCTCGAATACATAAAAACCACCAGTGCCCTCTTCATGGCTCAGGGTCAAAACGAGAAATTGGTCAATCATATAAAACGTAATTTTTATTATAAAGTAAAGACCGCCTATTACCTAGACAAAAGCAATCCAGAATTTGCAGAGTTACTTGCCAAAAAATCTAGAATTCCTCTAGACCAGATAAGAAACATAATCAAGCAGTTAAATATAGTAGACAATTATGCCTTCAATGATGACCAACTCATCAGACTTTACAAGGATATTGATTCATTTGAAAAAAACAGAAAATAATGTCAGACCTCACTAATGGGCCAGCAGAAGGAAATGAAATGGAACACCAGAGTTATGCGCCACAACCCTCACTCCATGTTCAGCTAAGACAAAAAATAGATGCGATAATGGAGGAATGTTCTAAGCTGATCATCGGTCAGCAAGAAATGCTGGAACTTATCATTATTGCCATTCTTTCTGATGGGCACATACTACTAGAAGGCGTCCCCGGCATAGCCAAAACCTTGGCCGCTAAGTCCGTTGCGAAAACTATAGACGCAGATTTTTCTAGAATACAGTTTACTCCAGACCTGATGCCTGCGGACATACTCGGAACTTCTCTGTACAACATGAAGGAGTCAGAATTTATCTTTAAGAAAGGTCCCATTTTCTCCAATCTCATTCTTATAGATGAGATAAATCGTGCACCCGCAAAAACCCAATCCGCCCTCTTCGAAGTCATGGAAGAAAAACAGATTTCGTATGATGGTGTAAGATACAAACTGGAAGACCCCTTTGTTGTCATTGCAACACAAAATCCTATAGAGCAAGAAGGAACCTATCGGCTCCCTGAAGCACAACTGGATAGGTTCCTTATGAAAATCAGACTAGAATATCCTTCTACAAAAGATGAAATAAGAATACTTGATAGATTTAAAAACAATGTCGGTACACCAGACTTGTCTGCTCTTTCTCCAGTTATCAGCAAGGAAGACATCTCAGCTCTAAAAAATGTCATCAAAGACATTTATATAAAGGATGACATCATCCGCTACATTGCTGAATTAATCGCTGAAACCAGACAGCACAGCAAAATCTATCTTGGTGCTTCACCACGTGCTTCTCTAGCGCTCATGCGTTGCAGCAAGGTGGTTGCACTGATGGCAGGCAGAGATTTTGTAATACCAGAAGACATACAATTTGTAGCACCTCACATACTGAATCACAGACTCATTCTGACACCGGATGCAGAGATGGAGGGACAGAGCAGCCATAGCATTATAGAAGAAATTTTAAAAAGCAAAGAGGTTCCACGCTAGATGAAAGACACCTTTCTAAATAGAAATTTTTATATAGGTTTTGCTTTATGCATACTGACCTTTATTCTAGGCTACCCTTTTCCGCTGTTCTTTATGATAGCCAAGGTACTGGCTGTCCTCTTTGTGTTGCTAGTCTGCCTAGATTGGTACCGCTTATACAAGCTGCGTGACCAGGTTACCGCAGAAAGGTCAGTACCAGAATTGCTCTCTCTGTCTGATGGCGAGGATATAGAATACAAGGTATACAATAGCTCTGCAACAGAACTGAACTGTGAGTTCTATGACGAATTACCTAAGCAATTCCAACACAGAACTCTTATCAGAAATTTTACCCTTGCAGGAGACGAAGCCAAAAAGATTATCTATGCTATCAGACCTTACGAACGTGGTGCCTATGACTTCGGAAAGCTGCACCTCTATGTGTCTACTAAGCCTTTTTATTTTACCCAACGAAGAATCACTTACGACTTAGATTTGGAAACAAAAGTTGTTCCTAGTATCAAGCAGATGAAAAAGCACGAACTAGAAGTCTTTTCCAAAACAGCTGCGCTTTCAGGCATACGAAAGATAAGAGCCGTCGGCCAAAACGACGAATTCGAACATATACGACCTTACGTACAAGGCGACAATATCCGTTCTATCAACTGGAAAGCCACCTCCCGAGCCAATGCTCTCATGGTAGATCAGTATCACGATTCCAGACAGCAAGAAGTCTATTGCGTACTGGACAAAGGCCGCTCTATGAAGATGCCCTTTGATGGTATGACCTTACTAGATTACTCTATCAATTCTATACTCTCCCTGTCTAATATTATACTAAAGAAATACGATTATGCAGGACTGATTTCTTTTTCGGACACAATCGGCACGACATTAAGAGCCACAGCTAAAAAAGGCCAGCTTGAAAACATTTCTTCAGCACTATACAAAGAAAAGACTGGCTTCAAAGAATCCAACTTCGAGCTGCTGTTACACTTTACCCGTCACACCTTATCGCGGAGGAGTATTTGGTTGTTTTTTACAAATTTCGAAACACCACATGACCTGAGTCGGCAACTCCCCTATCTCAAGTTGATGACAAAAAGACATCTTGTCGTCGTCATCATTTTTACCAATACCACACTGGTAGAAACCAGCCTGATGGAATGCGAGACCAAGTCTGACATCTACCTAAAGACCTTTGCAGAAAGAGCCATAATAGAAAAACAACGCATCAAAGAAGAGCTCGTCAGAAATGGTATCCAGACGATACTCACGTCACCAAAAAATCTCTCCATCGATGTTATTAATAAGTATCTGGAGATTAAGGCTAGAAGGTTGCGTTAGGTGGGAACATTAAATTGCTACACATCACGTTATGAAAGCATCTGCATTTCTATTCTTAGCTATTCTGGCAAGTTGCACCACAACCCAAAGCTTGAATGATATCCCTAAGTATAATGACACTGAACTGATCCCTTTTCAAAGAAATTCTAAGTGGGGTTTTATTGACCTTGAAGACAACTTGCATATAGAACCTAGGTATGATTCTGTTAGCTTCTTCTACAATGGAGTTGCAAAAATAAAAATGGGTAATAAATACGGACTTATAAGAAAAGACAACTCATATCTCCTAAAACC
>CAYNJK010000331.1:0-3404 GCA_964397575.1 uncultured Saprospiraceae bacterium | reverse complement strand
AAGCTCTGCCGACTACAATCATTAACATTCAGGCAGCAACAGCTACTCGATATTACCAGACCAAACTGTATCCTAATCCTGTATCTGATTTGCTACAAGTAGAACTGGAAAATCACGAGCTAGCTGAAAAGCTTCTGCTTATAGATCAGCAAGGAAGAATATTGATAAATAAGACACAAGGCATCCAGGCAAATACAACTATAGATATGTCAGATCTGGCTAAAGGAATGTATTTCTTACAGATAAGCTATAAGAATAGCGAACCTCAAACAAAAAGGGTGACTAAAATCTAGTCCTCTTTGTGCATAGAAAAAAGAAGCCATCTTGTCGTATTCAAGGTGGCTTTTTTTATTTATTCCATAATAAATCACATCACATTAAAATTTAATATCTTAAATGTTAGATATTTAAAAAAATTGGTATTTATTTACCTCACAATTCACACAGAGCTTATTGCGGCTCTCAGAATGGATTAAATAAAAGTATAGAATCGAAACAATACCTGGAACAACATGAGTAAACCAAGGGCCATAGTAGAATTTTCCAAATTAGAGGAAGAAGTAAAACAAAGGATCAAACTCCATTATCCTAATGGTTTTGATAAGCATCTCATTCAGTTCAAAAATCATAAGAAACATCTCATCAGTGCTTTGCCTTACGAGACAGAAGACAAACACTATCTCATAAAAATGACACGTGAACAAGCTCACGAAATCATTCTTAATGATGACGACTATAATGAGAATGGTATCCTTAAAAAAGATAAAAAGGAAGAATACCAGAAGATCTTAGAGACCAATTAAGTCGGTCTTTTTATTTTAATGCATCCATAACAAAGGCTTTCTTCCTTACCGAGACCGGTACGTTGCTGTCATCCCGCATCTTTAGATACCCCCCTTCAGTTTTTATATAAGCCTGAATCTGCCGCTTATTGACCAGATGAGACTGGTGAACTCTTAAAAAAGAAGCAGGCAAGACTTTTTCGAACTCCTTTAGGGTTTTAGTCACAAGAATTTTTCCATCCTTGATATAGAAGGTTGTGTAATTACCCATCGCCTCTAGTCTGATGATTTCATTTAGGGGTACGAGACGGATTTCGTCCTGAGTATTAAGTGTAATTGTGCCTTTGGTTGTCTCATCAGGCATACTCGTTTTCAGAGGCTGTGTTTCCAGTTTAGCTATTGCAGCAGCAAGTTGGTCGGGATCTATTGGTTTCAGTAGATAATCTACTGCACGAAAGCGGAAAGCTCTGATGGCATGATCCTTACTTGCAGTGGTAAAGATGACCTGTATGTCCTCATCAGCAATAATATCTAAGAGATCAAAACCATCTCCATCACCCATGTGTACGTCCAGAAAGAGTAGAGAAGGCTTTAGTTTCTTTACCAGTTTTGCACCAGATAAGACACCTTTTGCAGTACCTACTATCTCTATCTCCGAGTGCCCATCTTCTATGCTAGCTCTAAGACTGGCAATAGCCAAGGGCATATCGTCTATAATCATTGCTCTGATATGCATATGTTTATATTTTTCTCATGCGAATAATGCTTTTTTGCAAAGCTAGCAGATATTACATTAGGGCCTTCCACCATAGGATGATTTTGTTTTGGGTAGATGTATAAGGACTTTGGTACCTAAAGCTGTGCCATCGGCAGCTATCATATCCTCATAAAGGAGTCCTTTTTTGGCCCAGCGATTGAGCTTGGACAATCTTTGTTCTATGATATGGATGGCAGCAGATTCGTGATTTTCCTTTTTATTTAGCGCGGCTCGAGCACGACCGATTCCATTGTCTTCTATGGTTGCGATGAGATGCTGTGGATCCTCTGTTATAGTAAGACTGAGTTGTCCTTTCTCAGTTTTGGGATTCAGTCCATGGATAATGGCATTTTCCAAGAAAGGCTGTATGACCATCACTGGCACCATATAGTTGTCAGCAACTTCCTTATGAATGACGTAGTCAAACTTATTATTTCTAATCAGCTGCTCTAGTTCCAGATAGGAATTAAGAAACTCTAATTCTTCGCTTAGGGGTATGAATTCTTTCTGCGAATGTTCCAGCAGTTTTCGCATCATTTTAGAAAACCGATGGAGATTGGTTCTGGCTCTTTTATTCTCGTTAAGCGCGATGAGGCCGCTGATACTATTTAGGGTATTGAAGATAAAGTGTGGATTCATCTGCAGCTGTCCTAGCTTTTGCTTTTCGGATTCTACTTGTAATTGTAAAGCCAGTTTCTCTTTTTGTGCATCCAGGTTTTTCATTTCATTTCTTAGTCGGAATTGGGAAAAGAGATTTAGCCCGAAAAGCAGGAGCAAAATGCCAAAGAGCCAAGGCCAGAAACGAGAATATTCCGCTTGCTGTACTTTTATTTGTATGGGTTTGGTAACAGTGGTTTGTTCATTGATACCTGTAGCCTTGAGGACCAACTCTGATCTTCCTTCAGGCAACTTTCTGATCAGCAGCTGGCTTCTGCTTTCTATCTCCTTCCATGGATCTTCATTCAGCTTATAAGACAACTCTACCTTATCCATCAGAGGCGGATAATGTGCCGTAAATTGTACTAGCAGTTCTGTCTGGTCTGCAGCTAAGTTAAGGGGAGGATTAATCAAGTTTTGATTTACATCTAGAATCTGAGTAATAGAGAAGTCAGGTTGTCTTGCAGGAGCATAGTCGTGGGAATTATAGAGGGTTTTTCCATTTGCATACCAAAGGACCTTCCACCCATCTATGGTGAAATCCACTACCTGATTATCAATAAACTTCAGTATCTGACTAGAAACATGGAAGACAAAGAGTTCCTTACCTGCTGTCAGCATAGCTATTATGTCCCCTTCAGCCACCACCTTTATCACATCAGATGGAAAACTGACACCTGGAACAAAGTACTTTCTACTTCTTCCGTTCTCTAGTATCCATATTCCTGAGTCTGAGGACAACATCAGTGACTCACCCAATCTGGTGACAGAGGTCGGGACAAAAGGCAATTCATACAACTGATAACTATTGCCGAGGTTATTTCTTAGTTGCCCATTCCTTATTTCCAAAGCTTGTAGTAAAGCATCTTTTTGTACACCAGCGGTTGTACTTTGCAGCTCTCCATTGACCATCTGGTAGTTATGGTCATGGATATCAGTCAGTAATACTTGCTTATTTGGGCCTTGTGCCAAACTCTTTATCTCTGTCTTATGTTGTATACTTAGCTGAGCAGACAGCTGGCTTATAACACAGCAGCAGAGAATGATTATATACCTGGGTCGACGCAATAGAATCTTAGATAACTTGATATATATACAAAATAGTACAAATCTTGAGTGCCCTAACTCTCTCTGTCCGTGTACAAAGAGAGTTATATAACACATAACTACTATACTTAATATATAAATAACAGATTATAAATTAATAA
>CAYNJK010000330.1:0-3416 GCA_964397575.1 uncultured Saprospiraceae bacterium | reverse complement strand
CATTAGAGGTCATCGTATAGTTTGCAGGACCCTGATAGACAAAAACTGAAACCAGTGTAATTACTGCATATATGACAACAATATTGATAAGTATTGTGATAAGAGTTCCAAGGAGTGCCCTCTTTCGAGCGCCCTGATTCCATGGCATTATTTTGTCCAAGGACTTGGTCAAGAATACATTAGCAAAATAGAATGGGTAATTAAATAGTAGATTAATTATAGTCCACTCTTTCACATCGTCCCATCCAAAATTTGTATTGTAGAAAAACTCTACTAAAACTGTGGCAAATAAAATTCCAAAGTAGACTTTGGTTGCAGTCAGGAATTCTTTTCTATAATCCATTAGTTACTCTTTTACTCGCAACCACATTCTTCCATAGAAGCCAGCACTCTATCTTTTCCGTAACTAGGTGCAAAAGGATAATCAGCTTTCTGTTCGTCATACATTGGCAAGGCCGCTTTTAGTCTGTCACAGAAAGTATTCAGTGGAGTATTGAAAAATCTAGCGCCCCCGATCTCATAGTCTATAAGGTTAGTCACGGCACGAGGATTTGTCTTATCCAGCTCTATAGCTTTCTGATGCATCTCCATAATCTTAGAAGATAGGGTCATACCGAAGGTGCCAGGGTCCATAACCACATATCCTGTATACAGTACACCTTCCATTGTCCAGATTTCGGAGTTATTAGGTGATCTTTCATGGGCATCAGCGATATGCTTCTTGGCTTTCTCCAGCATTTCATTGACCAGTGTTTTATCCTTGGTCTGGAAAGATGAGACGATCAGTACATTTGCTGCATAATATGAAGGCAACCAGTTGTCTTTTTCTGCCTGCGCTATTCTCTCAAATAAGGCTACTGCTTCCGTACTCTTATTGTCTTGCCACAAATCAAAGGCTTTCTGCATCCCTTGTGCATACTTGTCTTGTGCACCTACTGCAACCGTTAGACAAAGTATTATTAGTGTTAGATAGGTTTTCATCTTGTATATTTTATAGTGTTATCTACTTAAAACTTAATTGTTTCTGTTAGCTCTGGTGCTGACAAATCAAACTTTGCATCTTCCCATTTTGGAGGACCAAATCTACCTTTTGCACCTCTAGAACTGGCATAGGGTTCAGAAGGAATTCCGAAAACTCCAGTATTCAACTCATTGTTGCTGTCTTCATCATGTACTGCTGATGCAGCATATATTCCGTAAGGTATATCAGTAAAGATTACCGTTGCAGTACCCTCTTCTATTTTTACGATTTCACCTTTGAAGTTTTTGCCCAACCAAGTAGCACTAGAGTTATACAAGCCGACCATCAGTTGTCCTTTGTCTGAATCTAGACCTGTGAGTTCCAGAGTTAACGTACAGGTTTGTGATGAAGGAGTTTGTTCTATTTCCGCCATATCTTGACCAAAAAGTGTGAAGCAATTTGCCAGCAATACAAAAGAGATTAAGAAGATATTTTTCATGATTTTAAAATTAAGCGATTATTTAATAGGGTTTGTATTATTATAGGTCAAAGATGCTTTGAATTAAACCCTATATAAAATGTATGCAGATGAATCGTAGGATAGCTAGGATGAATTGCCAAAGCTTGTCTTACTCAGGAAATTATCTTTAGATTTCTAGGCCTGCAGGTGTTATTGGGAAATACTGTGCCCAATTATACGCAGGATAAGCTATAGGCGTAAGCTTGGATATTTTACAAGAATGTGAGCGGAAATAGCCTTAAACTGGTAAGTCTTGCAGCCCGTAGTTAAAAAACAGACTCCTAAGACTTTTCCTTCTGATTCAAAACCAAACCCAGGCCTAGGGATGGTGCTACGAAGAAGTGATTTTGATTGTCGAAGGAATTTATCTGATAAATAGGATTTAATTCCAGATTGACCCTGATGGAGCTATTCAGGTTATATCCCATACCAAGGTGTCCCATCGCCAAGTAGCCAAAGGGATACCGCGGTGGCTCGAATGATGATAAGGAAATTTTACTTAGTTGAGAATAGCCCCAAGCAACACCTAGACCAGAATACCAACTTAGCTTTTCGCTGGCCTCTTTATGATAAATGACTGAATTGCTCAGACCATAGCCCTCACCGAAATTAACGAAGCCAAATCTGGGTAGGATTATAAATCTGGAAGTGGGACTGCGATGTTTTATAAATTGCGCATTCACCGCTAATCCTAGTCTACTATCTAATGATCCATTTCCAGCATCCAACCAACCATTGACACTGACACCGAAATTATCGGAGAATGCATACCCAAGCTTTCCATTCATACCAAAAGTCACATTATTATCCACTTTCTCAGGTCTCGATTCTGGAAATAACTCGGCACTACCTTGCAATTCGACTGCACCTTTTTCCAAAGGTTTGTTCGGCAGATTAAGTGATGGACTGTAGGTCAGACTAGTAGAGCAATTGCTGAGTAAAATAGCAAAGGCAACGAGGAAGTAGAGCTGTTTCATTGTAGTTCAGAATAGTAAGTGAATGAGTTTTATAAGGAAGAGCAACTGGCGTTCTTCACAGCTACTCAGCACTTACAAAACGGACCTTTATTCTGAGGATTACATTTAAAAATCCAATTGACAACTCATTAACAAGGCATTATGAATTACAAAGTGTCCAACTGATTCTTTGTCTTGTCTTCACTAAAAGTGACGAAAAAGCCCATAAAGAAAAATCGATCATCATTAGGTCTTACTTTTTCAAATCTATAGAAGCCATTCATATCTGGCTGATCAGCATATCGATAGCCAAATTCATTTCTAAATCCTGGAGCATTGGACACCGAAACAAATAGAATTTTCTGTTGGGTAATCAAGTAGGACCAGCTGAGACTGATATTATGAAACATACTAGATCGCTCTGTCATAAAAGCTGCTGTATTTCTATCATCAAAAGGTCTGCCACTAGCCAAGCTATAAGTGACCCCTAACTGAGAATTCAGTTTCTCAAACCAAGTTTTAGTAACTAATGAAAAGTTATGATCTGTGGAGAAATTTGGTGTCGCTACACTAGGATAATCTTGGTACAATCTCTCGTTCTGCAACCAACTGTAACTGACCCAAAAGTCTACATACTTAATGACATTATTAGCTCTAAAAAACATGTCAAAACCATAGGCTGTCCCAAAGCCATCATTGCTTACTTGTTCGAACTGGAAGTCATTCAGATCGTAGGTCACCAAATCGCTATAGCTTTTATAATATCCTTCTAGACGTAGGATCGTCTTTTCATTTTTGAAGTTATAATTCAGCAGGTAATGTCTGGCTTTTTCGTTACCGACGGCGGTATTGGAAAATAAGAAAGGCGAACCAATCTCCTGATGGAAATGCCCATAAGCCGCACTAACTTGACCGTTCTTTCCGAGCTTATACGCCAAGGTAATACGGGGGTCTAGCTCTGTTGTTTGCAAGAGAGAAT
>CAYNJK010000329.1:0-3525 GCA_964397575.1 uncultured Saprospiraceae bacterium | reverse complement strand
AGCCAGATACACTGAATACTTCTCCTAGATATAGATAGACGTATAATAGATATCCTAAGAATACGAGCAGCCCTAACGAGATGATTATCAGAGAAATTTTTTTATTAAAGATTGTTTTCACTTGGTTTCTATTTTGAACCAAATGTAGACATGACAAGCACTAGGATAAATATAACTTTTGTTAGTGCTAACGTTACTTTGCAATTCGATTTAGCTTAGTCCACAAACTTTCTGCTACATTTCATATTTTTATAGGACATGGGTTGTCCTTAGTAAACCATTCCGACTTTAATCAAAGACTAATAATGACATATAAATCTATATTTTTTATACTGACTGCTATTGTGTTGTTTAGCTGCGCCTAGCCTGTACCATATTCAGAAGGCATTAGTAATTGCAAGACTGCGCCGTGAGAAAGTTTTGCAAGGACTGAAGCCAGAGGGAGTAAGAACCAATAGGGAATGTTTGGTAGGTGTAAGTCTTCCAAATTTCAATATACAAACTTTGGATTCCGAGTTTAGTGTTAATAGCCTCAAAGGTAAGAGAACTGTAATTAGTTTCTGGGAGTCGAATTGTCCACCTTGTATTTATAGTATTCCTCTCTACAATAAACTCAAGTCAGAATTAGGATCAGATGAATATAATTTCATTTCTATAGGATATGATAAGAAGCAAGAAATTCCTAAAAAGCATGAATGGTCTTTTACGCATGCGCTGAATGGAAGAGAATTAATTGACGACGTATTTCAATTATATTTTGGCTACCCGTTAACCCTACTTGTAGATGAGAATTTGGTGATAACGAATATTTTTCCAGGAGCCTCGAGAGAAAAAATTGAATCAGGTGAGGCGTATTCAAAAATTCTGGCAATTATAACTAGTAATGAGTAGAATTATAATTTATCTGCTTTTAGCTCTCTTTTTGAATTCGTGCAATAGCAACAATAGTCACGAAATAAAAACAGCTGATCAAGAGACAGCATACGATACTTTAATAGGCATAAAGAGTACTCATGAAATTTTGAAAATGCTGTACGTGACGTTGCTGATCGAACAAATAATGGTACTTAATGTCTAATAGAAAGCCACAGATATTTGGAACGCAGTATATGACTTCTGATAGTGGATTGGTATTGAGCAGTCCTTACGACACAACAGCAGTCGCTGACTCTATTCGCAATTCTTATAGTGACTTATCCGAAACTTTACGCAGGCAGCAGATAAGACTTGGTAAAATAAGCTTGGATACATTCTAAATCATTCACAAAAAAAAGAGTTCCCTCTCGGCAACTCTTCTTCTTTTATTTTATAAGGCTAGCTTGGTCTAGCTAGGGAATAGCGCTGTTATTTACATCTCCTATCTTGACAGCCGTAATATTAGTTACACCAGACAGTGGAAACTGATCCTGACCACCAAAGTTCAGGCTTGTTTCGGGACCTATGCCCGCGACATAAAGACCTGGGGACTTAAAAAATCGCCAAGAATCAGAATTCGCATATTCGGTATCTATACCCAAAATCAATCTTCTAAGTTCTATGACGTCTCTGACATTTACTTTGTTGTCAGCATTTACATCTGCAGCTACAATTTTATGGGGATCATCAAAAGCGTCTACTCGAGCAATGTGCCTCATAATCAAGACTTGATCTATTGTAGAGACACCATTGAGATAGTCATCGCCCTTACTCAGCTGAAGATGGTAGTCGACGCCAGGCATGGGGTTATTAGCGACCATACAGTTCATATAATTGGTGATCTCACCTGGCACGTAAGTGCAATTAGAGTCATCCAAAAGGAGATTGGTCGGTTCTGCAGTTACTGAAATATCGGTCAGGTTCACAGACTGACCATCTACAGTTATAAGTTCACTTTGTCCATAGGCCGAGACGGCAATAAAGAAAAAGCTCAGTAGAGAAAGGAACTGGAATATGTTCATGCGATTCATAATTTGTATCATTTATAAACCAAAGATGCTCCAAAATACAACTTTATAAAATTACAAGTTTCATTTTTTGTAGCCACAAACAACGCTAACTAAATGCATTAAGTGCTGATTATTAGTTATTTATGTTAAATGAATGTAAATCAATGAATCAAGTGGATAACCAAAGACTCTCTCTATTATAGCTAGTTCGTACTCACATTGCCTTGGTTAGCAAGGACGATATCCAAACTAGACAAGGGAAAATCAGATTTTCTAAGTACAAGCTCATCGCGGAGCTCACCATTGATAAAATAATCAGGGCCATCACCGAAAGGCCACTCAGTATAAATGCCTAAGATAAGCCGTCGGGCTTCTACCAGATCGGTGCCATTTATCCTTCCATCTCGATTGACATCAGCTGCACGTAACCGGCATTCTGAATCAAAGCGCTGGAGTCCTAAAATGTGTCGCTGAATATCTACCAAGTCTATAGAACTAACTCCAAGAAATGGATTTTCCAGATCTATAAGATTCAGTCTCAAGTTATCATCATCTTCTACAAGTAGATTAGAGGCGATACAATTCAACACTTCATGCAGAGCAAAAAAGGGCACAAAACAGGAAGACCTATCTACCAATTGGCCTTGGAAGTAGATTTCTATACTATCCACCCCTATCTCAAAACCTGAGCAGTCTTCTACCTGTGTAGCTATAGAACTATTAGGCAGGTCATAGAGGACTATTTGCTGTCTTGCACGAATAATTTCTCCAGTACACAGATTCTCAGCCTCCCAGTCTCTAAAGACAAACAGTTCCGGAAAGGACTGCACCGCTACATCATTAAAGGTAAAATTGATATTACATTCTGTACTCTGCGGAAACAACCCAGCGGTAAATATGGGGATGTCCTCCACTTGAGAGCGGGTATATCCTGCTACTAGAGTATCCCGAGGAAATCTTACAACTTCTCGAAAGGGTTGTACCGTCACTATCTGCTGACAACTGGCAACTGTAGAGTCTTTGCTAAGATCTACCAGTGAGAAAGTATTGATAACATTGCGGAGCTGACAGTTGTCACCGGTAAATTCTCTGCTGCTTTGTAGATTCAGTCCGGCACCGTTTATAATTTGCGGTACATCGTTTAGATTCTCATGACAGATTCGGGTGACATCGGGTGGACAAATGAGTTCTTGGGCTGATAGGAACTGAAACAGACTCAAACCATAGAAAAATATGATTAGTCGTATCATTTCAGGTGTAGTTTAGTTATTGGCTTGTAAGTTATAAAATGCCATGCATCTATGCTGTAGAATAATGTTAATATCTGACAGAATACCATTAAATGCTCGTAGAGCTCAGAATTGAGTTAATAATATGGCACTGATCCAGACAATTATAAGTGCAAAACTCTTAGAGTTGCTTTGTCAACTCATCCCCAGCCCTTCTCTTACAAGAGAAGGGAGTATTCACCCAACGCTAAAACCTCTCTTTCAAGAGAGGTCAGATTCTTGAATAAGAATCTGGGTGAGTTATCCAAGTCACTCCCAAGTCGCTTTTTTCATATCGATCGCAGAGAGATATCTATAGAGTTACTGGAAGG
>CAYNJK010000328.1:0-3558 GCA_964397575.1 uncultured Saprospiraceae bacterium | reverse complement strand
CCATCTTCGAATCTAACTTGTCTTTCACCTCCAGTAGATTTGTCCTCCAAATTCTTTCTTACACTTCCCTGATATTGACCAGCTAAGTATGCCTCTGTATCAAAGGCTTCGCTGTCTATTTGCTCAGAGGCATTAGGATTTAGAATACCTCTCTGGATGAGTAGCATTTCATTTACCCTGTTACTTCTCCATGCACAGAAATCTTGACATTGTTCCCAAGTAACACCTACTACTGGATAGTCATCATAAGATGGATGTCTGTAGTAAGTTTTGATATATGGCTCATTGTAGGCCAATTCTTCTCTCCATACCAATGTATCTGGCAATAAATCTTTCCAGATCTGTGGATATGATTGGTAAGTTCTTTTTACCCAGAACTCATACTCTTTCCAATTTATATTACTTACTTCTGTCTCGTCCATGTAGAAAGACGATACTGTAACTCTTCTTGGGATGTTATTCCACTCGTAAGTTACATCTTGATTAGAAAGACCCATTGTAAAGGTTCCTCCTTCTATAAGTACTAGATTCGGACCATTTACCTGACCTTCATAATCCAGTTTCTCGAATCCACCATATTCTTGGTTTCCATATTCCCAACCCGTCGCTGAGGACAGCTCTCCAGAGCCTCCAGAATTTCCTCCTTTATTACAAGAAGAAGCTAGAACAACGATCAAACTAAAAAATAATAATGATTTGATGCCCTTTGTCATTATTAACTGATTTTAAATACTTTATAAAAAACATGAAGATAAAATTTTATTTCAATCTTCAATTATCATGTCTGTACTGTTTTGGCCTTATAGATGTTTACTTCTTGCGGCCGATAGTGTCAGATAATCTAACACCTCATAAATTGTTCCGAAATTAACGGAAAAGGCTAAAACAATCGTTCAATTTAGAGACTTTCTTTTCTAAATGTTTTAATCCTAGTGTTATTCCAATTTCATGACTCCCTCTTGTAGTTGCTAAGCTTAGATTAGATGCAGTCATATCATAGCTATATCCTACCTTAAAGTTGCCAAAACTCACACCAAAGGAAAAGATAACAGCGTCTATATTCTCTATGGTGTGCCTTAACCACAAACCACCAAAAACCTGATTTTTCTGCAAATAAGCTCCAACATTGAATTGGGTAAAGCCAGCTTGGGTTGTAAAGAGGATATTTGGGGATATAAACGATGTAGGTGCTCCCTTATTGTCTTTTTGCAGAATCCATTGATAACCAGCATGTAAGGAAATAAGCACTGGCAAAGAATTTCTTACAATTCCAGGGTCGTTATCTGGACTAAATCCATTATAAGGTCCATTAGCATGAAACATACTAAATCCTATATAATACCTGGGATTATACAAGAGCATTCCCAAATCTACATCTAGATACCTCCTGGAGAGATTAGCAGGTCGCACTTCGTTGGTAAGATTAAGATTACCCAAGGCGTCTCTGGCACCCGTGACAGGATCTAGCTGGTCAAAAAATATCAATTTGTCCCAATCTAGACTGTTTTGGACTAAAGCGGTTCCAATACCAAATTTTATTTGCCAATCATCACCAAATCGGAGATTATACGAAACAATCCCTTTAAAACTGGTCTGTCTAAGGGTACCACTACCCTGGTCATCAGTCAAAACGATTGCGCCAACCGATAAATTTTTGTCTGGGAAATGCTGATCATAGCTGGCGCTGTAAGTTTCATAAACATTATTGAATCCAGGCCATTGTAATCTATAATTAGCTGAAAATCTAGGATAAGTTACAGTTCCGGCAAAAGCAGAGTTGTAATGAATCGGATTACTGTAATATTGACTAAATATTATGTCTTGGCCATTCGCTCCACAAATGACCCCAGCCGACAGTAATAGAATTATGAAAATATTTTTCAAACCGATATTCTTATCTTAGAAAGCTATTTTTAATGAGTTACTATTTAACATTAAAAGAAATAGAATTAGTGCCCTCACAATACGGTCACTAACATAACGTTTCTATTCTAAATGCAACAGAACGGAGATCAATGATTAAAAAAACTGTCTTACATACGATTTTACTTTTTCTAGGGGTACTGGCCATTTCTGAGGCACAAACCTCTAAATCAGTGCTCGCTGAAGGTACAATCTATAAACTGCAAATCTCAGAAACGGGCATCCAAAGACTGACTTACGAAGAAATAAGAGATAATACTCAGATTCCTGTAGATCAAATAAATCCAAACAACTTGCATCTCTATGGCAACAGAGGAGGTGTTTTGCCCTTAGAAAATTCGAAGCAGAGAACTGATGACCTTATAGAAAACGCCATTTTTATTAGTGGTGAAAATGACAATAGTTTTGACCCGGGAGACTATATTCTGTTTTACGCGGAAGGACCAGATAGAATAAATGCTGATGGAGAAGAATTAAGTTTCGAAAAAAATCTTTACGATCTTAGTAACTACTATTTCCTAAAACTAGACGATTCACCAGGTGCTCGTATCCAGGCTAAGAGTTCCGTTTCAGCACCAGAATACGTAGAATACACTTCCAGATTGCTTAGGCATGAGGTAGATAACAATAATTTGCTCGGCCTTTTTGGTAGTTCACAAGGGTCAGGAAAGGAATGGTATGGTGAGATTTTTACTAATACTAGAGTTCAGGACTTTTCTTCTTCATTCCTTATGGATCCAGCAGATACGCAGGAGTCAGGCCTACTAGAATTACACTTCACCGCTAGAAGTGAACAAGCCAGTTCTGTCACAATTACTTACAATGACCAGACTTTCGAAAGAAATATATCTCGGGTAACCTTAGATAACTTGGAAGGTGCCTATGCTAATAAGGCAGTCATTTCTAGCAGAGTAAGTCTTGTTGCTAATCCCAAAGTAGAAGTTGCTTTTGAAGGAGCTAACGATGGAAAAACCGAAGGTTGGTTGGATTTCATCCAGCTTATCGGTAATGAAAAAATCAAAATCAGCAATACACCTTTCACTATCCACAATAGAGCTGACATCAATCATAGCACAGGTGGTTATCAGATTCCATATGCTGGAAATGACCTAACAATTTGGGATATTACAGAACTGAATAATGTCAGCTCCATAGAGTATATAGATCAGGGTAATGAAATAGAATTCGGATATAATACCGGTAACAGGATAAATACTTTTATCGCTTTTGAGGGCAATTCCAATTTTATCACGCCTAGTTTCTTAGGCCAGGTAGAAAATCAAAATATTCATGGCATAGAAAGAGTAGACTTAGTGATAGTCACTCATCCCAACTTTAGAGAAAGTGCGGACATGCTTGCTAATCACAGAAGAAACAATGACAATTTCATAGTGGAAGTTATAGATGTTTTTGACATATATAATGAGTTTGCAGGTGGAAAATCTGATCTTACAGCTATAAGAGATATGGCTAAAATGTTGCATGAACGAGATGAGAACTTTAAGTATCTGATTTTACTAGGAGACGCGACTTATGATTATAGAGGCTTGGTACCGAACCTTCCAAATCACAACTTTGTCCCTACATACGAAACTGACTTGTCTATTAACCATGTAAACTCATATCCGACAGATG
>CAYNJK010000327.1:0-3601 GCA_964397575.1 uncultured Saprospiraceae bacterium | reverse complement strand
TATATAAGACGGAATATTCCCTGCGGTCATACTCCGCTTATAATCATCCGTTAGCAATAATCCAGAACGACAAGTAAAGAAAATTGATAAAGACAAGCAATGAGTGGAATATAAATAAGCTTGATAAAATACTATCAAGATAGTATGATGAATACTGAGGCGCTCATCTCACTAAGCACTTACCTCCCCTATCAGCTGCTCTAGTATCTTTCTACTGGCCTTTAGATTATTGACTTGGTCACGGACCATGATGAGATACTTGTTTGATTGCTTCAGTGAAAGACCTTTTTCTGGGCCCTTGGTAGAGATGTAGGTCATGAGATTGTTAAAGAATGGTGTCTCGTAAAAAGCAGATTGTGGATTGGAAATAAAGTAACAGCGAAGTTTTCTGCCTTTAAGTGACAAGCGTTCTACACCGATTTTTTTGCATAGCCAGCGTAGGCGTATACCGTTAAAGAGTTCTTCGACTTGGAATGGTATAGCACCAAACTTGTCCTTGAGCTTTTTTCGTAAGGCTGTCAGTTGCTCCTCATTATCTACTTTTCCCATTTCGTTATAGACATTGAGTCGCTCCTGGATGACATTGATGTATTCATCAGGGATAAGCATCTCTACATCTGCATCTATCTCCACATCGTAGACCCAGTTTCTGTTTTCTTTCTTTTCTTCCTTGAAGAGATCTTTGTACTCGTTGTCTTTCAGCTCGTGGATGGCTTCTTCTAGTATCTTCTGATAGGTTTCATAACCGATGTCTGCAATGAAGCCACTTTGTTCTCCTCCGAGTAGATTTCCAGCCCCTCGTATATCCAAGTCTTTCATGGCAATATGAAAGCCACTGCCCAAATCAGAAAATTCTTCCAGTGTTCGCAGACGCTTTCTGGCATCTGTAGTCAGTGTAGAAACCGGAGGTGCAAAGAGATAGCAGTAGGCTTTCTTATTGGATCGTCCTACCCTACCTCGCAGCTGGTGCAGGTCACTCATGCCGAAGTTCTGTGCATTATTGATGATGATGGTATTGGCATTAGGTATATCTAGACCCGTTTCTATAATATTGGTGCAGACTAAGACATCATACTTCCCACTAATAAATTCCAGCAAGGTTTTCTCCAGCACCTTGGAATCCATCTGACCATGCGCCATAGTGACTTCTAGGTCAGGACATAACTTACGTATCATTGCTGTGATGTCAGGCAGAGACTTTACACGATTATGCACAAAGAAGACTTGCCCCCCTCTGGTAAACTCAAAGTAGATAGATTCCTTTATCAGTTGATCATTAAAGACTCTTCTTTCTGTATGAATAGGTTGCCTGTTGGGTGGTGCGGTTCTCATTACTGACAAGTCTCTGGCAGCCATCAGAGAAAACTGTAAGGTCCTTGGTATCGGTGTAGCCGTAAGTGTCAGTGTATCTACATTGACCTTAAAGCTTCTCAACTTCTCTTTGGCAGCAACACCAAATTTCTGCTCCTCATCTATGACCAGTAAGCCAAGGTCTTTAAATTTTACTTTTTTATTCAGCAAGGCATGAGTCCCTATAATAATATCTAGCTGGCCTGCTTCTAGTTTTTTGTAAGTGGCATTCTTTTCTTTGGTTGTTCTGAATCGATTGACATAATCGACATCGACACCAAATTTTTCCAGTCTAGCACTGAAGGTCTTATAGTGCTGTAAGGCCAGAATAGTGGTCGGCACCAGTATGGCAACTTGCTTACCGCCTAAGATCGCTTTGAAGGCTGCACGTACTGCTATCTCTGTCTTTCCAAAACCGACATCGCCACAGACCAGTCTGTCCATAGGAAATTCCTTTTCCATGTCTGCTTTGACTGCCACCGTCGTCTCATACTGGTCAGGGGTATCCTCATAGATAAATGAGGCTTCTAATTCGTTCTGCAAGTGTCCATCAGGAGGGAAGGCAAAGCCTTTAGAAGCTCGTCTCTGCGCATACAGCTTGATGAGTTCGTGGGCGATGTCCTTTATTTTTTTCTTGGTCTTACGTCGTAGATTTTTCCAGGCATCTCCACCTATTTTGCTCAGTCGTGGCTGTGAGCCTTCTTTGCCCACATAACGAGATATTTTGTGCAGAGAATTTATCCCCACATAAAGGACATCGTTATTAGAATAAATCAGACGAACGGACTCCTGTTCTTTCCCATTTATATTGAGCTTTTCTAGACCGCTGTACTTGCCGATCCCATGATCGATATGGGTAACAAAGTCTCCAGGCTTTAATTCTTTGAGCATTCTCAGACTCATAGCAGCTTCTTTGGTAAAGCCTTTTCTAAGTTTGAATCTGTGGAAACGTTCGAATATCTGGTGGTCGGTATATAGCGCAACATCGAGGTCCTTATCTATGTATCCAGAATGGATAGCTTTCGCGATGGGGTGAAAATTTACCTCAGCGCCGAGATCTTCAAAAATGTTGTAGAAGCGCTCTATCTGTCTATTGTTATCTGTAAGTATATAGGTCTCTAGACCTTCTCTTTCGTTCTTAGTGAGGTCATCTAGCAATAATTTGAAGTTCTTATTGAAGGTCGGCTGAGGAACAGCATTGTACTTGATTTCTTGCGAAACCGAAATAGCTTTATTGCCTTGCTTCAGTAAGAGTATATCGAAACTGCTGAGCTCTGCTATTATCTGATCTGGATAGATAAAGGCCCTCTCATCTAGCAACTTTTTGAGGGCTTCGTCTTCGGCATACTTTACTTGCTCGGCAAAGATGGCGGCTTTGTCTTTGCAATCAGCCAACTTCTCCAACAGCATATCTACATCTTTTATCCAAAGGACTGCATCTTCCGGAAAGACCTTGAATAGAGACACTTTATCTTCTTGTGAAAATCTGTTACTCACGTTAGGAATAATAGACACCTTGGCTATATTCTTAAGGGAAAGCTGTGTTGTGGGATTAAATAAACGGATGGATTCTACTTCCTCATCAAAGAGTTCTACTCTATAAGGCCATTCGTTTCCAAAAGAAAAAATATCTACAATGCCTCCACGTATAGAAAACTGTCCTGGCTCATAAACAAAATCTGTACGTTCGAAACCATAGTCTACAAGAAACTCGATTATCGTATCTACATCCAGGTCTTCTCCCTTGGCAATATTTATCTTTTGTGATTCTAAATGTTTGGGATCTACTACTTTTTCGAAAATAGCCTCAGGATAGGTGATGAGTATCTCTTTAGGATGATAACCAGCGGCAATCTTATTGATAGATTCTGTTCTGACCAGGACATTATTGTTGTCCAGTTCTTCGAAAAATGCGGGCCTACGGAACGAGTCGGGGAAGAAAAAGACAGACTGCTCGGTGGTGATTTGATCTAGTGTATTCTGAATATATGCGGCTTCTTCTTTGTCGGTAGCTACAAAGACGTGGGATTTCTTAGTGGACTTAAATATAGATGAAAGGACAAAGCACTCCTGAGCGCCTACCATTCCAGTCAATAGTAAGCGAGAAGGCTGTTCTTCTGAAAGCCCAGTCACTATTTTTCTTGTCTGATCTGAAGCAATATACTTCTGAATCAGCCTCTCCAGATTATCCACAGAAAATTTTACTCTAGTCTATAAATCCAATCTAGACAACAATACATCAGCGCATGAC
>CAYNJK010000326.1:0-3655 GCA_964397575.1 uncultured Saprospiraceae bacterium | reverse complement strand
GTCCTATGCCCATCAGGTATTTTGCGGAACTTCCAAATACGGGTTCTAACTGCGTAGCCAGATCTGCTGCAGATTTCACTTCTGTAACATTTTGTGCAGTGGCCGCAGCTGTAATTATTATCAACATAGAAATGATTCCGCCTAATAGTATAGACGTATAATTTTCCAATTTAATGTCAGAAAGCTTATCTACTTGAGAATACTTTTTTGAAATGGTAGAAGCATGTAAAAACAGGTTGTATGGAACTACTGTAGTTCCTAGCAATCCCAGGAATAATAGTATGTTAGAACTATCCAGTTTAGTAGGCATAAAACCTTGCATTACAGCAGTGAAATTTGGCTTGACAATAACCGCGGTAATTAGGAAAGAAAAGCTCATGATAATCACCAAGGTCACCAATAACCTTTCTATGAATTTGTAATTGCCAGAGTACAATAAAATAAAACTTAGTAGCGCTACAAGTATCGGCCATAAGTCCGACTCTCCTACTATCAGTTGTAGACCCAAGATGCCTCCAGAAAGATTACCTGCTTCGTAAGCTGCATTTCCGATGAGTATAGCAGCTATAACAAGAAAGGCACTTAGGTATTTTCCGATACCCGTATCGAATTGTGTTCTTATAGCCTCACCTAATCCTCTACCTGTTGCCCAGCCTAGTCTAGCAGACATCTCTTGCAAGACTATTGTTGCAGTAATAGAAAACAGCATTGCCCACAACATTGTGTATCCACTGGTCACACCTGCAATAGTACAAGTCGTCACTGTTCCAGGGCCTATGAAAGCAGCAGCAACCAACGTGCTTGGACCAAATAGTTTTTTTAGCTTCATCTGACCGACTCTAATTTTCCTGCTGACACTTAAAAGCGTAAAGAGCAAAGGAAGCGAGCCAATGCTGCCCCGCATAATCTCCATCCGTTATTTTGCTTAGCGAATAATCCAGATGTGCATCAGCAAGGCGACTGCAATTGTCACAATCTTTTAGGCTGTACAAGCACCATGCTCTGGAGAAGTTTAGTCCATCCAGATGTACCAGCTTTCCATCACTCCTATCCTTAACTCTTCCAGGCTCCATGTCTAGCTTTCCGTTAAATAATTCTGGCAGAAACTCCTGGGACCATTTTTTGAACTGTGTATCATCCATAATCTTTCTCATTATATCCATCTCTTGTAAGCACGGAGAAAGAAAGTCATACCCGCTTGGCTCCCAAGTGATGGGGCAACCAGCATCGTTTTCGTATAATCTCATAGCATGGGTTTCTATACTCTTTTTTAGAGCTGAATCCCCTACTGTGACGCTATAGTCGTATGCGAAACTGAGTCCAAATCCTGTATTGCTGTGCTCGCCTACTCGGATCGGATATACGAGTTTTGGAAGATAAGTTTGATATGCATCTGTGAGATGATCCGTCAATGGCTTCAGATTGTTGTACCAAGTCTTAGCTTGTGGATTATCCCAAGTGTAGAGTTCTTCAGCAAGTTTTAGTAACCATGCCCAGCCATAGGTTCTTTCAAAAGTTTTGCTCTGATTATTCATGGAAAAATAGTCCAGTTCTGTTTTGATGTTTTCGGCTGTAAGATTTTCTGATAACATCTTCATAGCTTTCTGCTTGTCTGCAAGCTCTGGAAATTCCTTCATCAGATAGACCAATGACCAGTGTCCATGCACTGCAGAGTGCCAATCAAAACAACCATAGAAGGCTGGATGATGCACTACTGGCATAGCGAGGTCTCCTGCTTTAGCGATGACGATACCTGATTTGTAAGGCAATGGATTTTGGATACATTCCAATGGTAATTGGGCTAACCTATTGGCTTCCTTAAGCGTCAGTTCTATTGTGACTTCAGATGAGCTATTTTCAGAAGTCTCTATAGGTGCTTTTACCCTATCGGTTGTTGCACCTTCCTGTTTGCACGTTATAAAAAAAGGAATACTTAGAAGAAAGAAAATAAATTTTAGACGCATTTGACTTAGTTCATTTAGAAGAATAAGATGGAAAACATAATTACTAAAATGAATACGAACATCATCGCAGCTATATAAGTAAACATTATCATTAAGCCCTTTAAGATAGTTTTTATCCATCCTTGTCTATAATAGAGTTTTAAGGATACCATCAGATAAAGGAAGCTAAATAGCGCTGCTAGAATCATCAGCCAGATATTCAAGTTTCTGAATAGTGCCAGGAAGAGTATAACAGAACAACAAAGACTTAGAATACAATGAGAATTGATCATTTGCATAAGATGCTCAGCAAAGAATGAGTGGTGTCTGATGTAGAGCAGTTTCAGAACAAAGGACATGATAAGCGTCAGCAAGATTAGACCCCAGAATAGATTTCCTACTATAAAACTGATGCTGCTGCCCCCATTTTTGAGGACTTTGATGAACTGTTTGGTGGTGAAACGCTTGAAATCTCCTTCTATTTTGTGTTTGTTGAGTATGCTATCCGGTTCTAACTGATAGAGATCATCAAACATGCTAGTCTCTCCACTCACTTTTATTAAGCCATTTAGCAAACTATCTACCGCTTCATCACTGGTATCTATTCTAAAAAGCTGGTGTTTTAATGCTATAAACTGCGTTGTATCACAAACCAAGTCGTGATTTTCCTCAAATTGTAAGAGTTCAGCATATACTTTGTCTCTTTCAGATTTCCTCAATAATTGATCATCATTCATGTCTATCTGCCTCATATTCAGCGCAATAAGAAAGAAAAGTAGGGCGAGAGAAAGGAAGAAAAAGCGCAAATGATTGACATATACGTCTCTGGAACCCTTTAGAAAGCTGTTGCTGACCTTATTTGGAACCCATATATCTCTGAGGCTGAGGAGTAATTTTTTATCAAAATCCAGAAAAGCTATATAAAATCGACTAAGCAGATATCTAAGAGAAAGGTTGTGAACACTGGTTTTTTGACCACAACTAGGGCAGTACAGCTCATTTTGGAGCTGATGATCACAGTTTAGACAGATATTTTCAGCATTCTTCATAGCTAGGGTACTCTATAAATATACTTCAAAGCCCTAAAGAACCCTCGTTTTTTGCTGCTATCTAAGCTAGAAGCCCTGTAGGAGCAGCATTCTTAAGAACATATTACGATTTGGTATAATGTTTGCCTTTCTCACAGTATGAATTACAAAAATGTTGAATATGATGGCTCTAAAATATGTAACTGCCTGATAATCAATGCAAAACCAATAGTAAGTTACTTACATAATTGATTTTTTAATTCATAACTCTTTTTTATAAACAAACATTTTAACGTAAGAACACAAAAAATTTCTAATCATGAAAAATTATTTAATCACTAGCTTAAAATTGGCCCGAGCTGTTACACTATTGGTAGTGTGGATTTTTATCGGTGATTCCAATTTGATTAGCCAAAATGAAATTGAGGTCTGGTATTCCACGGATGGAGGGATGTTTACTCCAAATACTTCTGGTGAAATCACTGGCCTATGCAATAATAGTTGTGAGACTATTTTGTTACAAGGACGTTTTGACCTTGATGGCGACCCATTGACTGATCCTGAACCATTAAATGCGGTTCTAGTTACATGGACTGATCCACAAGGTAATATTCTTGACTTCGATGGAGTATCACCAAATGTAATAGTCCCAATAACATCATTGACTCAGAACGGTGACTATAC
>CAYNJK010000325.1:0-3659 GCA_964397575.1 uncultured Saprospiraceae bacterium | reverse complement strand
ATATGACCCTTTATTGGGTGGAAAATCAACTGATAGAGTAATAAACTGTGGAGAATTAGGCTGATTTACTTTGTAGATGTAAATACAATTAGCTTAATTTGCGCCACTAAAAATCAAAAAATTGTATTTATGTCAAACATTGCAGACAAAGTAAAGCAGATCATCGTCGACAAACTGGGCGTAGATGAGTCAGAAATCACAAATGCAGCTAGTTTCACTAACGATCTTGGGGCTGATTCTCTTGATACTGTTGAACTTATTATGGAATTTGAAAAAGAATTCGACTTAGCTATTCCAGACGAAGAAGCTGAGAAAATAGCGACAGTTGGTGATGCAGTTTCCTACTTGGAAAAGGCAAAAGCTTAATAAAATAAACTTATATCTAATTAAAAGTCCATTGGTTAAGGCTAATGGACTTTTTTTATCTTCAAGCCTCATTACAAACCAAATTTGCTTAACCCTGATTTTATGAGAAGAGTAGTCGTAACAGGAATCGGAGCCATAACTCCTATAGGCAATAACTATAAGGACTATACCAGCAACCTATTTGCTGGTAAAAGTGGTGCAGGTATTATCACAAAGTTTGATCCTGAAAAGTTTAAGACCAAGATAGCCTGTGAAGTAAAAGAATATAATCCCTTAGATTATTTTGACAGAAAAGAAGTCAAAAGACTAGATAGCTTCAGTCAGTATGCTCTGATAAGCGCTGCTGAGGCCATGCAGCATTCTGGACTCGATGTCGAGACTCTTGATCTACGTAGGGCTGGTGTAATTTGGGCTAGTGGGATAGGCGGCTTTGAGACTATAGAGAATCAGGTAGAACAAGCAACTCTTGCGGGCATGCCGCGATATAGCCCGTTTCTTATTCCTAGACTTATATTAGATATTGCGGCTGGACATATTTCTATGAAATATGGCTTCCGTGGGCCTAATTACTGCACTGTTTCGGCTTGTGCTTCTTCTACGCAATCCATTTCTAATGCCTTTGACTTGATAAGATTGGGTAGAGCAGATGTGGTCATCACGGGAGGTAGTGAAGCCTCTGTAACCAAAGCAGGTATCGGTGGATTTTCTGCTATGAAAGCCTTGTCTACTAGGAATGAAGATCCGAAGAAAGCCTCTAGGCCTTTTGATGCTGATAGAGATGGTTTTGTACTGGGAGAGGGTGGTGCAGCGCTAGTATTAGAAGAATATGAAGCGGCCAAGGCACGTGGCGCTACTATACATGCAGAAATAGTAGGCTGTCACTCCACAGCTGATGCGTATCACCTTACTGCGCCACATCCTGAAGGCCTAGGTGCGATGGAGGTGATGCAAGGAGCTATAGCTGATGCTGGTATCACACCAGAGGATATCGACTATATCAATGTACATGGGACTTCTACACCTCTCGGAGATGTGGCAGAAACCAAGGCGATAAAGAAAGTGTTTGGTGATCATATTTATAAGCTAAATATCAGTTCCACTAAGTCTATGACAGGTCACTTACTCGGTGCAGCTGGAGCTATAGAAGCTGTTGCCTGTATAGCAGCGATCAACAATGGTAAGGTGCCTCCTACCATAAATCATGAATCTCATGATCCGGATTTCGACGAAAAAATTAACTTTACATTAAATTCTGCTCAAGATCGTGACATTACTTACGCTTTGAGCAACACATTTGGCTTTGGAGGTCATAATTCAACAGTTATTATTAAGAAAGTATAGTAGTACGCTAGCCGTATGAGCTGTACGGTTAACTAAAGAATTTTGGTCAGAAGATTTTATCATTATTATATCTCCCCAGAGAAAGACCTCGCCCGTAAGCTAAAGTCCGTCTTAGGTTTTGTTCCTGATAACATGCGCTTATTCAAGTTGGCTTTTTTCCATAAGTCTATGAATAACAGTGATTCTGGATTTAAAACTTACAATAATGAACGACTAGAATATCTGGGAGACTCTATATTATCCACCATCGTTGCCGAATATCTCTACAAAAAATATCCCGGAAGAAACGAAGGCTTCCTTACTAAGATGCGTTCTAAAATAGTCAAGCGAAAAACCCTCAATAAGGTCGCCGAGAGTATGGGTATAGATATGATCCTAACCAAGTATACACAGGGGAAAATGAGTTACTCCATGCTTGGAAATGCCTTCGAAGCCATGATAGGCGCCATCTATATAGAGTATGGCTACGATAAGACCAGAAACTATGTCATCTCCAAGATCCTCATCAAGTATCTAGACATGCATGAGTTAGAAACAAGCGATGATAACTACAAAAGTCAGTTGCTGGAATGGGGACAGAAAGAGGGCCGACTCATCTCTTACAAGTTACTGAGCAAATACAAACATGACAAAAGAGATAGATTTAAAATTGCTGTCTACCTTGATGGCAAAGAAATATCTAAGGCTGATGATTATAATAAGAAATCGGCTGAACAAATCGCCTCTAATCGTGCTTTAACTACTTTGAAGATTATGCCAAAGAGTTAATGGATTCAGTCTCTCAGATAGTTCTTGGTGCTGCCGTAGGTGAGGTGGTATTAGGAAAGAAGTTAGGTAATAAAGCGATGTTTTGGGGCGCAGTCGGCGGAACAATTCCAGATCTGGATATTATCACCAAGCCTCTGATGACAGAAATAGAATCTCTCGCATTTCATAGAGGAATTTCCCATTCTTTTCTTTTTTCTATACTAGCAGGTTTGTTATTCGGCTGGCTTATATATAGACTTTATCAGAGTCCCTACAGTCGTGATATTTTGCAGGCCATCTTGTCCTTATTTCTGTCTTGCATTCCCATAAGTATCGTTTATTTTCTCTTTGGCAATGATTGGAATCCATATGTGGTCTCAGTGGTTGCAATGCTAGTAGGTGCCGGTATTTTTGTTGCCTTGAAAAGGAAAACTGCAGACCAGCCCATAATTAGGGAGAATGCCAGTTTGCGGAGCTGGCAGTGGATGTTTTTTCTTGCTTTTGTGACCCATGCTTTGCTGGATACAATGACGATGTATGGTACCCAGTTGTTTGCCCCTTTTTCAGATTATAGAGCCGCTGTTGCTTCTATTTCTGTAGCTGATCCGGTTTTTTATACCATTCCATTTATAATCTGTCTTGTAGTGGCTTCCAGATATCTCAGGACTCAGCCTCAGCGACGATTTTGGGCTTGGCTAGGTCTTATACTTAGCTGCACCTACCTGACCTTTACCGTATGGCATAAAGGAAGAATAGAGCAGGTGTTTGTACAGCAGATGGACGAGCAAGGGATAGAATACAATAGATACATTCTAGGCCCTACCATTTTCAATAATTTTCTATGGTCTATGACTGTCGAAAACGATGACAAATTCTATCAAGCTCAATATTCTATTTTCGATACTTCGCCTATACAGTTTAAGTCTTTTGAAAAACAACATGACTTACTGCAAAATGCGGAAAATGATAAGACAATCAGTACCCTGAGATGGTTTAGCAAAGATTTCTACAATGTCATTGTCAGATCTGATGGCTTACTACAAGTCAATGATCTGCGCTTTGGAACCTTTAGAGGCACTGGTGGAGAAAATGATTTTATTTTCAGGTTTATAGTAGAGCAGCAGGCGGATGGTTCCTACGAGATGCAACAGTCCAAGGGAGGACCTGATGAAGGAGAAGTCACCGATATTTTTGCAGAGTTATGG
>CAYNJK010000324.1:0-3692 GCA_964397575.1 uncultured Saprospiraceae bacterium | reverse complement strand
AGGTATAGCTGAGCTGAATAGTACAAGGGTAATCTAGGGGAGTATGTGTATATGATTTATAACGACTCTCAGTAATCATGGATGAATAATTATAAGCAATGTCTTCTATCTCAGACTTAGGTACTTTTTTAATTAACCTTCCTGAGGCATCATAGATTTGGATGTGCAAATCCTTTATTTTTTCATCACCTTCATTGTAATGCGCATAGAAAGCAAGAAAGTCATCTGCTTTGTTATTCAGTATTGTGATGGCATAGTCTGTTTTTACAGACAGTTTGTGCGCTGAAGAAAAGGTTACGAGCTGGTCGTGATGTCTTACAACTGCAGTGGCATTTTTAAGTAAGGCCTTGTCTATGTTGTTAACTGCATACTCTTGACCGTGAATGCAAAAAGAACTAAATAAGAGAAGTAGGGTCCATAATGGTTTGCACATGCTGTGAATATATCCAATTACAGAGAAAATAAAAAATCTACTTCACTGATTAAGAGTTGGAAATTCGCTGCTTTCTAATCTTGTATTATGTCAAGAATATTTTAATGGCAATAACTAAGCAGTTACTCTGCACTCTTTTCTATGTCTCCCAACTTAAGATACAATTCCTCGAGTTGCTCGTTGTCCACTGGACTCGGTGCATCTATCATCATATCTCTTCCGCTGGTGTTCTTAGGAAAAGCGATAAAGTCTCGGATGGAATTGACCCCATTCATTACAGCATTGAGCCTGTCAAAACCAAACGCTATACCTCCATGGGGAGGGGCCCCATATTCAAAAGCGCCCAATAAGAAGCCAAACTGCTCTTCTGCTTCCTCAGGCGTAAAGCCTAGTAACTTAAAGTTTTTGGACTGGAGTTCTCTGTCATGTATTCTGATGGAACCACCGCCTATCTCTACACCGTTTATGACTAGGTCATAGGCGTCCGCCTTGAGTTCTTTCATCGCCTGGTGGTCACCGTTCATCATATTTGGGATCTCATCTACCTTAGGAGAGGTAAATGGATGATGCATCGCATGGAACCTCTCAGACTCTTCATCCCATTCCAATAGTGGAAAATCTACTACCCACAGCGGATTAAAAACCGTCGGATCCATTAGTCCCATTCTACGTCCCATTTCTAGACGCAACTCATTCATCTGCTTTTGGGTCTTTTCCTTTTCGCCACATAGGACAAACAGGATGTCTCCTTTTTCTGCTCCGGCCTTATCCAGCCACACTTTGAGATCATCGTCCGAGTAGAATTTTCCGACTGTAGATTTTAGTGAGCCGTCATTATTGTACTTCACGTAGACAAGGCCTTTGCAGCCTATCTGTGGTCTCTGCAGCCATTCTGTAATTTGCTTGAGGTCTTTATTGGAATAAGAGTCTGCTATTCCTTTTGCACAGATACCCACAACAAATTCAGCATTGTCAAAGACGGCAAAATCTTTACCCTTAGTCTCTTCTTTCAGCTCTACGAATTCCATTCCGAATCTGGTGTCAGGCTTGTCACTACCATATCTTCTGATGGCTTCGTCATACGACATCTTAGGGAAGTCGGGCAGCTCCGTATCTAGCATGACCTTGAAGAGATTTTTTGTCAGTCCTTCGAAGGTGGCCAATATTTCATCACGAGTTACAAAAGACATCTCGCAATCTATCTGTGTAAACTCAGGTTGTCTGTCTGCTCTGAGATCTTCGTCACGGAAACATTTTACTATCTGGAAATACTTATCAAAACCACCTACCATCAGTATCTGCTTAAAAGTCTGAGGAGACTGTGGTAAGGCATAGAATTCGCCTGGATTCATTCTACTAGGTACGACGAAGTCTCTTGCACCTTCAGGAGTACTCTTGATGAGGTTAGGTGTTTCTACTTCTATAAAGCCCTGATCTGCGAGATACTTTCTCGTTTCTACAGCCAGCTTGGATCTAAACATCAGATTCCGCTGTAGGGGTCCTCTTCTCAGGTCTAGGTAACGGTATTTCATCCTTAGGTCCTCTCCGCCATCTGTTTCCTCTTCTATGCTGAAGGGTGGTGTCTTTGCTGCATTGAGTATGTTCAGCGTTTTTACTTCTATTTCTATGTCACCTGTAGGTCTGTCGGGGTTTTTGCTTGCTCTTTCGGCAACGTTACCGACGGCTTTGATCACAAACTCCCTTCCTAGTTTTCTGGCCTTTTCTGTAAGCTCGGCATTAGTATCCATATTAAAGACCAACTGTGTGATACCATACCTGTCTCTTAGGTCTACAAAAGTCAGTCCTCCTAGATTTCTTGTTTTCTGAACCCAGCCCGATAGGGTTACTTCCTGGCCTTGGTTGCTCATTCTTAGTTCTCCACAGTTATGTGATCTGTACATAGTGCTCATTTCGTTTTGTGATGTCCCATAGGGACTTTATTTCAATGTGCAAAATTACTCTTTTCTTTACTATGTATCTCTCAGTAAATTATAGTATTTGGCTGCTAAATAAAGGTGATCTGAAATCGATTTATGTGGTTTTCTTGCTTTTGCAATGCAGAAATGTGGAGTTGTAGGGGTTATACCTAATACTAGAAGAAGCGGCTAACCAATTATGAGAAGGAATAAATTATGAGACAAGGTGGCTAATGAAGAAACACAGATGAACTAAAAAAGAGTAGCATTAGTATAGAGCTGTAATCGTGAGATGTCGGATTGCATATGGAAAACCACCCAATCCTAAGATCGGGTGGCTATATGTTATACCTCCTATTCCACAACTTCAAAACAGAAAAAACCCCACCTCTCTACAGATTGCCCAGAACTACCTCCATTGTAAAGATGATGATTCAGCGACTCGTCTTCTGTCCACCAACCATCTCTCGCAAATACAGTGTCTAAGACCGCGACCTCATGTATAAACTCTGCCAGATTGTTTTCCCCATTCAGTCTTACTTCCACAATAAGACCGGAATCAGGGCAACGTTCATCAAATGGCGTTGCACTTATAATGTCTTTTCTCGGATCACTCGGACCCATGGTCATATAGCTGTCACCAGTTGTCAAGATGTATCTGCCGGGAGTTTCAAGTACTATATCGTATGAAAAGATATAGGTATCCTGATCATGCACAGCTTTACCAAATAATGTAGTCGGAAAGACTCTTCCTATAAATTCATCTGCACTAATGGAACCTCCAGCTGCCCAGCCTGTAAGAAAAGTAGAGTCTATAAGAACTTCATTCCTGTTAAAACCTGAAATAAATAACTTATTGTCTACATCAATCTCTATCAAGGCACTAGAAGGCTCTAGAGGATAATTTGAAACTTTAAACCTCCTGTTCATGTTCGCATCAAAAATAGAATCTATGAAAGTCATGGAGACTGTTAACGTATCTCCTACGCTGTATGTCACCTGATTGGGCTCTACCTTTACAGGAAATTGTAGATAATGTATTGCGCCATCCCGCTGTAACTCGTAAGGACAAGTTTCTAAAAATTTTTCCAAACTCGATCCTTCTTCTTTGATGCAAGCTGAAAAAAATAGTGCTAAGGATAGGAAGGTTAGCTGAAGTAGTTTTTTAGAAGTTTTCATCTCTGATTGATTTAGTACTAAAATAGGAAGAAATTTTTACTTGCACCCCGATTGTTTAGGCCTTGAGTTTAAACAATTTCTTTGCCTTATTCCTCCACAGCCTGTTTTATCATACCCAATGCTTTATTCGCCTTAGGCGGATCACACCATCTCAGTACGATGAC
>CAYNJK010000323.1:0-3695 GCA_964397575.1 uncultured Saprospiraceae bacterium | reverse complement strand
GTTTCTGACCACAAGTCATGCACAGAATTATCTAAATGACAGTCTCAGCACCATCGCTTATTGGGAAGAAGGAGAGATATACAAGTATCAACTCAACAAGCTAAAACACGAAGACAAAGATGGTGTGATTACAGAAAGTAAATCTACTTCTAAAATAAGTATGGAAATTATCACGGAAACAGATTCCAACTACATCATACATTACAAGATAGACAGAATAGAAGGAGATAAAACCGATACTGGACAATTCGATAATCCTCTACCCGATTACATACAAACTCAACTTGTCTATGAAATAGAAACCGATCAAAACGGTGCCTACCTGGGGCTAAGAAACTGGAAAGAACTTCAGAGCTCTATCACCACTCTGCTAGAATTAGGCAAAGAGTCATTAGAAGATCTTAGCTCAGAAGAACAAGAAAACATGAAAAATGTAATGAGCAACATGTTTGATTCACGAGAAAAAATAGAAAATATATTTTCCAAAAACTTCAATATTCTTTTTGAAAACTATGGCTATGTCTTCGACACCAGAGATACGACAGAGTATGATCAGCTGCTTCCTAATTCCTTTGGTGGAGAGCCATTTCCGCAAGAAGGAAAAATATACTTTGATGTTACCAGAGTTGGTGTGGACAACTCCATAGCATTACACGACTTGAGTTCCATAGATGAAGAAATAGGAAAAAAAGCCATCATTGATATTCTGAAAAAAATATCTCCACAAAGCAATAAAGAAATAGACAAAGGACTGGCAGATGTGGCGTTCAATATATCAGATTCTAAAATACAGGAGTTTGACACCAACTACGGCCATCTCTTATATGCGCTCATGGAGAGAACTATAATTGCAAATGACCTGAGCACTAAATCTAAAAGAATAGAAAAAACAGAATACACCTTACTGGATATTATAGAACCATCAGAAATAAAAGAAGAAGAAACTATGGAACTAGGTACTGATTCTGACTTCGAAGGCAGAATTATCTATGACATCCAGATGGAAGATAAGTCCAATGAAATGACGCCAGAACAAATGAAAATGTTCATGGGTTCCGAGCAAAGCTATACCGTCAAAGGACACTGGTACAAGACTGAAATGAATGGTCTCCTTCAGATAAAGCAGTACTATTTAGGTACTGATACTATGTACATGGAAATTGCTGGAGTTCCTAATTTGTCCTGGATAGATGTATCTTATGAAGAGGACGAAATTCTAGACTACAAAATCGAGAAGGCCGTTAAAACCATCGATGGCATCAGCTGCGACCTGATGACAATAAAATCTAAAGAAGGCATTACCACCTATTATTATAACAGCGACCTGATCAGGATAGACCCCCTGAGTTATGCCAATCACAAATATGGTTTCTGGGATTTCTTTGTTGAAAAGACGCATACCTTACCACTCAGCGGTTCTGTAGATGACAAAGATGTAAAAATGGTTATCCATCTGAAGGACATAAAAAGAATGTCCATAAGCGAACGCGAATTCAAGCTGCCTAAGTTGCCGAGAGTAGAAAGTCCTGACAGATAGATACTAGTCCTGATTCTTTTTCTGAAATAGTGACAACTTGAAATCACAACTGAGCTTCAGATTAGTCAACTTTTTTATTTCTGCTAATTTTTGCTGGGAAGTATGCCAGTAATAAGGGGTCATCTGCAACAGTTGCAAGATAGTCTCTGAAGAATCTAGTTCTATATTAAAACTCATTTGCTCACTGTTAGTCAGCTGAAAATTACTTTTCAAATTCTCTGCTGGATCATAGTCGTGTGGTCGAGGTGTATCATAGATCATAGTCGCCAGTTCTTTGTGATGTTGCGGACCTGCAGATACAATCAAGACGTGACCAGATTCATTTACGATACGGTAAAGCTCCTCAGAATTTACTGGTGCAAAAACTACCACCACCACATCAATCACCCCTGACAGAACAGCCAGATTATTAGAACTACTGACTGCAAAGCTAAGGTCAGTATATTTTTTTGCAGCCAGTTGTATGGCAGCTTTAGATATGTCTATACCGTAGCTGTTGTTGATCTTGAGCTTGGGAGCATTAGCTAGCTTAGCTAGGTAGTATCCTTCTCCACAACCGAGATCCAGACAGTTGCGCACCCCACTGGTAACAGATGAGAGTAAGTCTATCATCTTTGCAATCAGCGGATCATAATATCCTTGGTCCAAGAAAGATCTGCGCGATCTTATCATTTCCTTAGAGTCTCCTGGTTGCTTAGAGTTTTTCTGATTGGCCAATAAAAGATTGACATAGCCCTCTTTCGCTACATCATAGCAGTGTCCGGACGAGCAGTTGTAGCTTCGGTCTTCTAAGCTTAAAGCTTTTTTACACAGTGGGCAGCTAAAGATTGTTACGGACAAATGAAAATGTTGGCTTAATTATAATTACAGTCTCAGCAAGTTAAAGTAATCTAAAATTGTCTTTTACAATACATGCTCGAGCAAATTAATAAGCAATAGCTCGAACATAAGTGCTGCAATAATAGTTTGAAAAATGAACTAAACAAGATGTCTGAATGCAAAAATTAGCCGTATATATAATTGCCACAGCAACGCTTTTATTAGCTCAACAGATGTTGTATAGTCACAACTTAGGCCAGACGTCTGTAGCAGACACAAGTACCGTAGACACCTCTCTAGACGAAAAGAAGCCCAGTGCTGATCCAGATGTGCTGGGGATTTTGCGACTTCTAGTGCTCGAAAGAGATAGCAAGCAGCGAAGAGCAGCGATGGAAATACTTAGAAAAGACTGGTCAGATGCTTACATTCCGCCTTTGCTGGATATCCTGAGACTTAGCAACAATGACCAACTTTTAAATGATATAGAGGATCTCCTAAAAGACAAAACAGGTGTACGTAAGAGAGGCTACATCTCATGGCTAGAGTGGTTGTGGGAACAGGATCCGGTCTATGATTCCACCTATGTAGAGTTCAAGGGATTTATCCATTCTTTTATAGACGACAGGTTTCAGAATTATTTTGAAGGCCGTCACAATACGAGTAAAATAAGAGTAGATGAGATTATGTGGGGCGGCGTTATACAAGATGGCATACCACCGCTGAGAAATCCACTACACATCTCCGCTGAAGAAGCAGACTACCTATCGGACAGTGATATCGTTTTTGGTGTAGCAATAAACGGAGAGGTCAAGGCGTATCCCAAAAGAATATTAGCTTGGCATGAATTCTTTATCGACAACTTTGGTGAGGATGTCATTGCGGGAGTCTATTGCACCCTTTGCGGAACTGTAATAGCTTATGACTCCAAAGATTTCAATCTGGGTACTAGTGGTTTTCTTTATAAATCTAATAAGCTGATGTACGACCAGGCTACGCAATCTCTATGGAACACCGTAGAAGGCAAGCCTGTCTTAGGTCCGTTAAGTGGAGAAAATATAGCTTTGGAATCTCACTCGGTTGTCACAACTACTTGGGGCGAATGGAAAAAGCAACATCCAGAAACACTAGTTCTCAGTCTGAATACGGGACACCAGCGTGACTACGGAGAAGGTGTTGCCTACCAAAGTTATTTTGGAAGTGATCAACTCATGTTTCCAGTTCCACTTTCTGACAGTAGATTAAAAAATAAGGCTGAAGTATTTATACCAAGAGTCAAAGGGTACAAAGAAGATCCACTTGCGATTGCCGTAAGTCATTTAAAAAGAAAGAAGCTGGTACA
>CAYNJK010000322.1:0-3698 GCA_964397575.1 uncultured Saprospiraceae bacterium | reverse complement strand
ATCTTACTGATGACCAGGTTGTTTTTTCAGGACTGGCATTAGATGATGGAGAGGTTACAAGCCTACAATTGAACTATAGAATCAATGATCAGCCATGGCAGCTGGTGTCAGTAGACATGAATTTAGATAACAGTTTCGAGTTTGCCTTACCGTATTCCACAACGGGAACACTGGATTACTATTTTGACCTTTCAGATGATACAGGCTTGAGCAGTGCTCATCCAAAGTGTCAGGATGGACAGTTGCAGCTAGGTTTTAGAGAGGTCAGCAATATTGTTATAAATGAATTTATGGCCAGCAACAGCAGTACTGCTCAAGATGAGTCGGGAGATTATGACGACTGGATAGAGTTGTATAATGCAGGCAACAGACCTGTGCCACTTAATAATTTTTTTCTAACGGATGATCCAGACAATATCACTAAGTGGAAATTACCAAACATCTTGCTTAACCCTAGACAATACCTGATTGTTTGGGCCGATGAAGACGGCCATCAAGGAGAGCTGCATGCCAATTTTAAGTTGTCTAAAGATGGTGAGTTTGTCGGACTTTATGATGGCCCTGAAAACAACTTTGCACCTATAGACACGATATCCTTTCCAGAACAAGAAACAGACAGGAGTTATGCACGTCGGCCAAATGCCGTCGGCGCCTTTGAGCTTACTGATGCAGTCACTTTTAGAGGTGATAACGACCAGTTCTCAAGTGTGGAGGAACCCTTAACTAGTCCAATTAGCATTTACCCTAACCCTACTAAGGATTTATTATATATAGGAGAAGGAGCAGAGTTGTATACTGTAAAATGTTATAACAGCGCAGGTGTCTTGTTGCTTAACGCAGCTCAGGTCAGCCAAATAGATGTTAGTCAATATCCTGTGGGTATTTATCTATTAAAAGTGGAAGGACACCGTAGCAGGTACTTTATCAAAGTAGATTAATTAGCTGATAAGCAGTGCATTAATTTTTTCTAAACAAAATGTTCGGTGACACAACAATTGAGTAATGAGAAGATCTGATAGTCTAATTATCTTTTTTATGTGCCTATATCTAGGTGCAATATGCCAAAGTTTGGAAAGGGTAGAGCCACCTTTCTGGTGGGCTGGCATGAATGACAATAGACTACAACTCATGGTCTACGGTGAGAACATATCTCAGCTACAACCCAAGATCAGATACAAAGGCGTCATGATAGGAAAGGTCCACAAAACAGATAACCCCAATTATCTTTTTATTGATCTGGTTATGACGCCTTCTGTCCAGCCAGGTGAGCTTACAATCCAGTTTAACAGAGGAAGGAAAACGGTCATAGAGCACAAATACGAGTTGCGCGAAAGAACAGCGGACTCTGCAGATCGCAAAGGTATAGATCCCTCAGATGTTGTCTATCTCATAACGCCTGATAGATTTGCTAATGGCAATCCTGAAAATGACCAGGTAGACAGTCTTGGCTTGAGGGAGGGTCTAGACAGAACGTTAGAGTATGGCAGACATGGAGGAGACATCCAGGGGATTGTAGAGCACCTGCCCTACCTACAGGACCTAGGTTTTACAGCCATCTGGCTCAATCCAGTTTTGATAAACGACCAAGACGAATGGTCGTATCATGGCTATGCGACAACAGATTATTATACCGTAGATCCTCGCTTTGGCAGTAATGAAGAATATGTGGCGATGTCCAAGAAAGCCCAAGAAAAGGGCATGGGCATGATCATGGATATAATAGTCAATCACTGCGGCAGTTTTCACTGGTGGATGAAGGACCCTCCCTTTGATGACTGGATAAATAATCAAGACAAAGAATACCTCGGCACCAATCACAGAAAAGAAACCTTACTAGATCCCTATGCTTCCAAGGACGATAGACGGATAATGACTGAAGGTTGGTTCGTGCCAGCCATGCCAGATCTTAATCAGCGCAATCCGTTTATGTCTACTTATCTGATACAAAATTCTATCTGGTGGATAGAGTATGCCCACCTAGCGGGAATAAGACAAGACACGTATTCTTATCCGTTCAGTGAGTTTATGGCGGACTGGACCTGTGCTATAAAAAATGAGTATCCTAATTTTTATATCGTCGGTGAAGAGTGGATAGATGACCCTTCGGTAATCGCGTACTGGCAAGAAGGCCAGACCAATCTAGAAGGAGAAAGTTCTTGTCTGCCAGGACTGATGGATTTTCCGTTATGCTTTGCTATCCACAAAGGGCTGACTGAAGAGGAAGGCTGGGATACAGGACTTATCAGATTGTACCAGTCGCTTTCTAGAGATTTTCATTACCCGGACCCAAGTCAGCTGGTCATTTTTCCAGACAACCATGATATGAAAAGAATTTTCGTGGAGATGAAGGAAGACATGGCGAGATACAAAATGGCGCTTACCTTTCTGATGACCACCCGAGGCATTCCACAACTTTATTACGGCACCGAAATAGTGATGAACCAAGGAGCTAATGGCAGTCACGGTCTCATTCGATCTGATTTTCCTGGTGGCTGGAAAGGCGATACCATAAGTGCCAAAGATGGTCTTGGACTGACGCCACAACAAAATGAAGCACTAAGTTTCTGCAAGAATTTATTGAACTGGCGGAAAACAAACACTACGATCCATAATGGAAAGCTCACCCATTTTATTCCTGCGGAAGGTGTTTACGTTTATTTCCGACATGACGTAGCAGGAAAGGTTATGGTTGTCCTAAATAAGAACACAGAGGAGACCAAGCTTAATTTGGAAAGATTTAGAGAATTGCTTCCAGCTACGAGTACAGGTAAGGAGATAATGTCTGGAGAAAACTATGATCTGAGTAAGAGCTTGACGCTAAAGCCTATGGAGGCGTATGTGTTGGAGATAGATTGATTAGAAAAGATGCAGCGCACCGTATTATACTTTAGTAACGTAGTTTTAAGAGTAGGTTACTATTTATTCTTAAAATATTTTTGGACTTTTCCAGATTTATTCTTTAGAATTTCTTTGTTATTTATTTTTTGAAAGATAATGGAAAAAGAAAGTTCTGATTGATACCTAGAAGATATAATTGTTCAAATTGAACAGTGGCACCAGCAAGACTCTATCAGGAGAAACTAATGGATGGGTATGTGAAGAAAGCAATAGTATGGTATTTTGTGCTGTAGGTGGCACTGCTGAAACAAGATTTGACTGGTCAATTTTAGGTTCAAAACAACATGAATACAAATTTGCAGAAAATCCAACTCATGGCAATAGAGTTAAAAATAGGAGATGTGTAAATATTGAAGAATTTCCTCAATTAAATTATTATCCTCAATGGGTAACTATAAGAGTCAGATCATATAGCGGTGGTGAGATTTTTGTGGAAGAAAGAAGAATTGAGTTGCTGGACTGTAATCACGATGACTCTACTTGCGAAGACTTTCATGATTTTAGTGCAATAACTAGCAAGCAAGAGGAGGGAAACAAACTTAGTCATAGTATTCAGCCTATAGATAATGCTCTGAAGACTTATTCCAGCTATGAAATTTTTGATGTTTCTGGGAGATTGATCTATAGTGCTAATAATTCACAAATAAATTTTGAGAATTTAGTCAACGTATCAGGATTGTTTTTTATTAGGTATTACGATAGCTCTAAAAATGTAATTAAAGTCGAAAAGCGATTTTTATCATACTAAACCGTTGAATGGAAGAGGCTGTCTCATAAGTATGAGTTCAGCTTTTTTTTTT
>CAYNJK010000321.1:0-3715 GCA_964397575.1 uncultured Saprospiraceae bacterium | reverse complement strand
GCACATTACCATCATGACTTCCGCTATCTTTTTGTATACAAAGGAGAGGCAGAAATATCTATCGCAGAAGATGAGTCTAATGCCTTCACTTGGAGACCACTATCAGAGCTTGGTGCTGACAAAGATTTTGAGTTGGTGAGTGAGAAAATTAATCTAGCACTGCAAGCTGAACAACCTAGCTAAGAAATAAAAATACCGTCCACCTCTAAGATGGACGGTATAAATTCAGTAAGTCGAATCAGGAATTTTTATCTTAGTATATATCTTAGATTGAGATTGGTAGCAATAAGATTAGTGCCAGCAATAAAGCCAGTCAGATTTGTTCTATATCCATAGCCATATTTTATATCCATCCCTACCTCTATTCTTTGTCCAAACTTAAGGCCCGAACCTATCTGTATAAAGATACGCTGATTCAGGTGAGATGCTGCATCTACACAATCAGAGAAATACTCATAACCATCACCCGAACCGAACTGTCCCGCGGGTACTTGATTACTATTCTCGTCTGCTGTAGTATAGCTTGTTTCTTGTCCTGAAAGATCCAGAGAAGATCTTATACAAATATTACTGGCTGAGGTAATACCTATGTTGGTGCCAATACCTCCATATAGATTAAAGAAACTCAGAACTGGCAACTTATAGATAAGTGCATTCTCCACGGCTAATTCAGAATGTGTACCATTTATAGACAAGTAAGACTCCTGCTGACCATTAGGTGAAGGAGCGCTGTATCTTACTCCGTCTGCTCTATTTGGTTTGAATGATAAGGCTGCTCGCCATTCCAGTCTCTGATAACTAGGATGTACTAAAGTAATCCCTACATTTATACTAGGGTTTTCGCAGATTGTTGTCTCAGACCAATTGGGCGAAAAATCATAGCCCGTTAGACTTGCCTGCTGAACATCAGACAGCTGAGCTATAAAGTAATCTGCATCTATACCTGCAATCATGTCAGATTCATAACCGATACTGAAATCAAACTTTTTGATTTTGAATTGGCCAAGTTTAAGATTACTGGTAGGTGCTTCGTAGGCAGATTGTCCGTTAAGTAAGGTTGCAAGACTGAATGTAATAACTAGAAGGGAAAGGAAGTTGTAATTTTTCATGACTAGTGCATTTGTTATAAGTACTACTTTAAGTTAGTTCATAGATGTTGCCTGAAAGGAGAATTAATAATTCTTTAAGGCTTTATTTATGAATTCTTTAAGCTTTACACCATATCTAACCAGAAATAGGCTGCCTTATTGTAGGCCTTAACAAATTATTCTGGAGGTATGTGAGCACAAGATGTTACCAGAAAATCATGAATCAAAGAAGAGTCTAACGCAAGATAGAATCCATAGCATCCAAAAAAAAAGACAGCCATGTGAGACTGTCTTATTCTTATTTGGGGTATTAAATCAGCCTTATTACCTATGAAAATATTAGGCTGAATCAGTGTTGTTATAATCTAATGACACAAATCTTTGGTTTATAATTGCTAAAAATCAACCAAAACACAGTAATAGTTGACGAATAACCTATATACGGGAGATAAAAAGCTAAAAATCACCAAAAGAGACTAAGCCTTTTTGTCTAATTCATCAACTTTGATATCTATGCGCTCCACCAATTTTTCCTTTATTTCTTCAGATTTTTTGATGGTGGCCTCTAGCTTTGATTTGGTAGTCTCGTCTTCAGCTGCTTTTAGTTCTTCTTGCTGCTGCTTGATTTTCTGTTCTACTTCCGCAAGGCGCTCCTTTCGTTTTTCTATGCCTTCAGCTTCCTCAGCCTTGTCAAAAATGAGTGATTCAGGGGTATTCTCCTCCAGCACTTCTTTATCTGTTGTGCGATAAGACTTTGGAATAAAGATGGTGTCTCCGACCTGTTTTTGATTCATAAAATTAGGCGAGACGATTTCTATATCTGCCGCATGCAGAGCATCTATCACATGACCTGTCAATCTAGACCTAGCACTGACAATAGACTTTACATCTTTCAGTAAGCCATGCACCCTATACACTATAGAGAAGTCTCCTAGAGAGATAATGTGTACAAAAGGGTCATCGAGTTCACAGTTTTTTGCCGCTTTCAGCAGGGCCTCTTCTATCTTAAGTCTATTGACATCATAGCCAAGCGAACATTCTACACTTATAAAGGTACCTGAGGATCGTGTGACCTTTACAGAGTTGGTTGCGAGATGCAAATTGGGTAAAGTAGTCAAGTCGCGGTCTATGGTCTGAATTTCTGTATGAAAGAGCCCTTGTTCTGTCACCCTTCCGAAAATATCATCTACCGTGATAAAGTCTCCCGGTTTGAAATTTTTCCTTAGTCGCAAAGCTATACCAGCAAGTGCATTCCCTATAAAAGTAGTAGAGCTCAGACCCAGTACTGCCGAGAGTACGATTCCTATAAGGCTGGTAATAGAACTTTTCTGATCTGGACTCATCGGCAGAGCCAGTATCACACTAATAAATCCTACCAGTGCGATTGCAAACAATACTATGGACTTTATCAGCCCCTTATCTGTATGCCCTTTGGCTTGTCTCTCCAGTAACTTTTTCACAAAGAGGTAACCCACATAAAAAAGAGCTGCCGTTGCTACTGTAGGAAACCAATTTTTTAATATAGAACTCAGTATTTCCATCTTATCATTGCGTTATGAAATCCGAATTTACGACTTAGTGATTTTAAAATTCTAATTTTAAGATTTCACGAATTCTAGAGGCCATTTTGCAAGAACTAAAAAAACAGATACTTAAGAAGTGCTTAGACCTGATAGAGCAGCGCATAAGCACTAATACGAAGATACTAGAGGATCTTTCTGCTTCTATGGAAGGAGAAACCAAAAGTAGTGCTGGCGATAAGTTCGAAACCTCTAGAGCGATGATGCAGGCAGACCAGGAACGTTACAAAGCTATCGTTATCACCGCCAAAGGATTGCGCCAGCAACTTTCTGTTCTTTCGTTGGAATCTGCCGACCTGGTGCGAAAGGGCAGTCTGGTCATTACCCCACAGGGCAAATACTTCATAGCCGTAGGATTAGGTAAAATAGAATTATCAGAGACCATTTATGTTATTTCCAATGCTTCACCGATAGGTCGTCTACTAATAGGCAAAAGAGCTGGTGATGCCATTGTTTTCAATGGAAGAAGCCTTGAGATTTTGGAAGTCTATTAGGAATCAAAAAAGGCTTCCGATTTTAATAATCGAAAGCCTTCTGAGATTGAGTAATGAGTTTATTTTTGTTGCTATTCTACTCCGTGCATAAGTTTCTTTACGATAGGACTAATAAACACTGCAATAAGACCAAAGGCAATAGGAACAACAGTAAATATCAAGAAGAATGTTTTCATATCATATTGTGCCGTAATCTGATCTATCATACCACCCATCTTTCCTGCTAGTTTATTTCCGATGGCAATCGCAATGTAATATATACCAAACATCATTGCTATCATTCTACCCGGGACAAGTTTACTTATATATGATAAGGAAACTGGTGACAGACAAAGTTCACCAAGAGTATGGAAAAGATAAGCAAGCACCAACCATATAAGTGATACGGAGGCTGTGGCTGCGCCCCGTTCGATTCCCAACGAACCAAATGCAAGAGCTGCAAATCCAATACCTAGTAATATCAGTCCAAGACCATACTTTACAGAGGCACTCGGATTATATTTACTTTCCCACCACTTTGAAAATAAAGGTGCAAATATGATTATGAATAAAG
>CAYNJK010000320.1:0-3722 GCA_964397575.1 uncultured Saprospiraceae bacterium | reverse complement strand
CCCTGGGTTTTCTGCTGGTGTAATCCTAAGAAGGAATTTTAACGAACGACTCTGTCTTAGTTTAGGCTTAGACTATGGACGTGTAAGTGGATCGGATTCCGATTCCTTCAATGCATTCGAAAGAACAAGAAATCTTGATTTTAAATCAGGAGTATTTGATACAAATGTGTCATTGGAATTCAATTTCTTTCCTTATTTGCATGGCACATCAGACTATAATTATACACCATATCTTTTCGGTGGTTTTTCTATCATGCGCTTTGACCCCAAGGCTGATCTGAATGGAGTGACGCATTCACTAAGAGATTTGGGAACAGAAGGCGTCAATTATTCTTTGGTTTCTGGTGCATGGGTCTATGGTTTTGGATTTAAGTGGGATATCAATAGAGATTATAGCTTCAATGTTGCACTTAGTGGCAGAGCCATTTTTTCAGATTATATAGATGATGTAAGAGCATCTTATGCACGTACTAGTGGAGACCCTATTGCTGCAGCCTTAGCCGACAGGTCAGGAGATATTAATTTCGGTGTCCAAGGCAGACAGAGAGGGGATGGTCTAGACAAAGATTCTGTCTACTTTCTACATGTCGGAATTGTCCGCTTCTTCGGCAGATTGCACTGTCCTCCTATTACTAAAAGAGAATTCTAACAGCTCCCCTTCTTGATACAGCATTATAACATACGTCTTACGGCCAAGCACCGTGGGTTTCATCTCGTAACTCGAGAGATTCTACAAGCACTACCGCCATTACCGAATGAAGCCCTACTTCATCTTTTTATAAAACATACCTCAGCTGGACTAACAATAAATGAAAATGCAGATGCTGACGTGCGGGTAGATTTCGAAAGTATATTCAATAAATTGGTCCCAGAAAACATGCCTTTTCTTACGCATACCTTAGAAGGACCGGATGACATGCCTGCTCATATCAAGGCAAGCTTGGTAGGATCTAGCGTCAGTATACCTATTACTCAAGGGAGATTGGATTTCGGAACATGGCAAGGAATCTACTTGTGTGAGTTCAGAAATAGGGGAGGCGCTAGAAACTTAGTCGCTACACTATACTCCTAGTTCTTAACTAAAGCTTATTTTGTAGGCGGATGGGCATTTATATTCTAGAAGGCTTAGGCATGGGGTTGGTGTTAGCATGTTCCCTAGGACCTATTTTTTTTGCACTTACTCAGACCTCTATTGAAGAAGGCGTTCTGCCAGGAATGACTGTGGGGTTAGGTATTTGGATCAGTGACCTTATCATTGTCTCTTTATATTATTTCTTTATTTATGAAGTAAAGGATAGTATAGAAAGTGAACACTTTAAATTCTGGATGGGTATCTCTGGTGCTATAGTTATGACAGCTTTTGGGTTATACCTCATGGCAAAAAAACCCCAGCTGGATTACAGCAATAAGAAACACAATTACAAGAATTATATCGGCTTTTGGCTGAAAGGCTTTCTGATAAATACGATAAATCCCTTTACTATAGTCTTCTGGCTGAGCATTATTTCCACCTATATAATAGGCAGACAACTCGAGTCGAGTAACACCATTATCATGCTTAGTTCAATATTAGTTGTTATTGTATTATCTGACACAGGGAAGGTCTTCTTGGCTAATTCTATCAAACAAATGCTTACACCGAAGCATGTAGCATGGATTTCTAATCTTTCAGGACTTATTCTCATTCTCTTTGGTATTGTCATGGCTTACCGAGTTATATAAGTTCCTCTAGCCCTCAGTCCAACAATAATATATTAACTTAGATCAGCTAATGAAAAATAAACGCTGAGCTATGAAAAACTTAATACTCCTTCTTGTTCTGAGTGCTGGCACTCTTACTGCCCAATTCAGTTATAAAGTCACCAAGCTGCCTCCTGTTCCAGTAGCTGGTATAATAGATCCAGTTACTATAGACGAAGGATTTTACCCCAGCGTCAGTTATATTGCTGCACCTGATCATATTGGTAACGAAGTTGCGAGGGCTAAAATGGAAGCTGTAAAAAGGTATCCAAGAAAAGAATCAGAAAGAGTAAGTTCTAGAGGAATGGCAGACCCACCTATAAAAAGAAGAGGCTTTGATTCAGCAGTTTCTGGCTCTACACCTACGGACAACACCTTGGCAGTAGGAAACGATGGAACAAACGTAACTGGGGTAAACAGATCTATCCTCTTTACAGATGAGAATGGAAACAGACTACGGGCTTTTTCTCTTATGTCCTTTGCACAAGGGATTCCTGGTAATACTAACCATTTTGATCCTCGTGCTATTTATGATCCAGCTTCAGACAGATATGTAGTTACTTGGCTTGCTGGGAGTTCGAGTACAACATCTGATATCTTCATTGCCTTCTCATCTTCTAGTGATGTACTGGAAGCTTGGACGGTGTACAAGATTACTGGTAGTCCTTTCCAGACGGCTGTATGGACAGATTATCCGATGTTCTCATTGACCAATGATGCGGTAATCCTCACTGTCAATCTTATCAGAGACAACATAGGGTGGGAGTTAGGATTTTCGGAAACAATAATTTACGAGATAGAAAAAGAACCTGCCTATAATGGCGCTGATGATCTAGAAGTAACCCTTTATTCTGAGGTCAACTTTGGTAACCAGCCTATCAGAAATCTACATCCGGTGAAGTCTGCGGACGAGTTTCTAGAAGATGAGCAATACTTCTTGTCTAATCGAAATTTTGATATCACTAATGATACCATCTTTATACTCAAGCTTGCTACTGATCCGACTACGAATGAAAAAGGATTGGAAATAGATTTCCGGGTAGGCAATGAGCCATATGGCGTACCACCAAATGGAGTCCAGCCCAACTTCAGCATAGGTCTGCAGACAAATGATGCCAGAGTCTTAGATGCCTTTAGACTGGAAGATCAGATTCAGTTTGTAGGTAATACTATGGACCGACTTACTGGAAAATCTGCTATTTATTATGGAATTATAGATGGCTTGGATACGGATAGATTACTGACTACCTCCTTGCTTACACATCCCAGCCGTGACCTAGCTTATCCAGGTATCGCATGGACTGGAAGAGAAGCTGGCGAAACCTCCGCAATCATTGTGGCAGAACATACCAGCGAGACAGAGTTTGCGGGAATCTCCGCATTATATGTCAATGATGAAAGGGATATGTCAGACTGGATAGATGTAGAACTAGGTGGAGCTTTTGTACGTGGTTCGGGGTCTGCAATCAGATGGGGTGATTATATAGGCTGCCAGAGACAGTATAATATGCCTGGCGTTGTATGGCTAAGTGCAATGTACACTTCGAGCATAGGTGTCCCTACAAATTACAATGCTTTACTGACAGCACCGAATATAGAATTTTCTAGTACTGATAACGAGCTAAAGAAAGAACTAGACTTTACTGTCGCACCTAATCCAGTTAGTGAACGCGTTACGGTTCTGATGGATATTCCGACTATAGAGAATTTACGTCTAGCGCTTTATGATGTGGAGGGTAGGGAAGTCGCAGTACTTTTTGAAGATAGAGCAAAGCAGATAGGTCAGATGGAGTTTTCTTTTGATCTCGGGCCTCTGGCTCAGGGAATGTATTTCTTTATTGCCACACTGGGAAACAGAGAAATAGAAAGCAGGAAAATAATAAAGAACTAGAAAGAAAAAAGCCACTTGAGAAACTCAAGTGGCTTTTTTTTCTTAAGGCTTTGAGACCTTGTTCTTTGTGATGGATTGACCTCCTGTAAGA
>CAYNJK010000319.1:0-3726 GCA_964397575.1 uncultured Saprospiraceae bacterium | reverse complement strand
CTATTGGTTTGTCTGCCTTCTACTGTTTCGTTATCAGCTATAGGCATCGACTCTCCCTTGCCTTCATATTGGAGCCGCTCTGAGGCTATGCCAGACCGTACAATTTTGTCATAGACGGCTTTTGCTCTATCAGCCGACAACTTAAGATTGGCAGCATCAGATCCTACATTATCTGTGTGACCTAATATCTTGATACGGAGCTCTCCATTAATAGAAAGCAAGTCTACCAGTTTGGCAATTTCAAAATCTGAAGTGGGCAGTAACTCTGCAGAACCAGAGGCAAAGAAAATATTCTTCAGAACTATTGGCTTAGGTTTCTCTGGGATGACTTCAGGTTTTATTTTCTGCAACTCGACTTTATAAATAAATGGATTTGATAAATCGAGACTTTTCTCTAGCACTATATTCTCAGAATGAAAGAGGTAACCTTTCTTGGAGATACTCAAAGAATATTCTCCAGGAATAATTGTCGTCAAAAGTACGCCACCTATTTCTATAGTCTTGTCAGGTGAGAGGTCATTGCCTATGAGCCCCTTTATTTCAGCGGTCGCATTTATAAGTCCACCAGATTCTGAGTCCCGCACTTCTACTTTTATATAACTGACCAAATCTGGTTTGTACGCTTCTGGCAACTCAAAGTAATAGATGTCACCCAGGTTGTTATTGTCTTTATTGCCACTCAGGTCCAATTGCGAACTGTAATAGGCTCTATTTCCTGTGAGGTCTACAAAGAGACCACCTTCTCTTTCCTTCGTGTTTATCGGATAGCCCAGATTTGTGGGTGCAGCCCACTCCCCTTTGCTATACTTTGCCAGAAAAATATCATAGGAACCAAAACCTATATGTCCATCAGATGTAAAGTATAAAGACTTACCATCAGGATGAATGTATGGTGCCTCGTCATTGCCAGAAGTATTAATTTTTGGACCTAGATTTACTGCGGGGTCCCATCTGTTCTCACTATTGAGTTGAGCCATCCAGATATCTGAGCCACCTTGTCCACCTGGTCTTTTGCTACTAAAGTACAGGGTTCTATTGTCCGATGAAATTGTAGGAGAAGAATCAAAGAAACGGGAATTAATATCTGGTCCCATGTTTCTGGCTGGTGACCACTTATTTGCTTTTCGGAAACTTATAAAAAGATCACAGCCCCCTATACTTTCTCTATGGCCACAAGCCGTAAATATGAGAACATTTCCATCCTGTGATAGAGTAAATGCACCTTCTTGAGCACTACTGTTTAGTTCTGAAAGTGGCCTGGCAACAGTAAAACTATCTAGACTCACCTGCTTTGCAGAATAGAGGTCTTCATTTCTGTTTGCGCCTCTCCCGACTTTGACAAACATCATCACCGAACCATCAGCATTAAATCCAGGATGGTATTCTGCATCAGAACTATTGACAGCGGTAGATAGTTTTACTGGTTTGAATTCAGAGGGATTACGATATCCTTCCTGCCTAAAAGCCAGTTCTCTCTTCCTCACAGTGGCACTTTCTAATTTCTTACCAGACAGTTGTCCTTTGGAAATCAGTTGCTCCATCACTTCTATAGCTTGGCTATAATTGCCTTCGTCCTCGTAAGCATAGCTCAGAGATCCTGCCACCCTATAGTCAGGTACTTCAGATAGGGGCAACATTACTTTCATCAGCTCTATTGCTTTTTCATTTTGTCCATCGTCCAAGTAGATGCCTACAAGCTTATTGGCTGCTTTGGTAAATGCTGGATACTTAGTAGTCACTTCTTCCAGCTTGGCTATACCTTCTTGTCGTTCTCCTTTATTAAGGCACTTGAGGGCTTTGTTATAGGTCTTGGCAGTCTTCTTATCTAACTGGTCTATAGTAATAGACTGTGCACTTGCCACCACGGCAATTGTTGCCATAAAGATGACAACTATAACTTTAGTCATGTAATCAAGAAACATAGGTAGAATGAAATTAAAAATAGATAGGACCGATTCAGAAGAGAAAATTAAGCAATCTCTTTTAAGAGTGCTGCCGCTGCAGAATCTCCAAGGTCTGCAGCATCTTTGATGTCTTTTATATATCCATTCTGACCAGCTTTCTGCTTGGCCAGCCCTCGATATCTTAGCATTTCACTTTTCGGGATACTATCATTACCTTCATCTAAATCTAAGGCTTTTTCAAACTGCTCCACCGCCTCAGCAAACTTTTCCAACTCTAGTAATACTCTGCCGTAGAGGTAATGTCCTTCCCTGTTCCACAAAAAATTATTGTTCTCTGGAGAGAATGCCCTATTAGCAAATAACTTGAGTTCGAATTCTGCCTCTTTGTATTGGTTCAGTCCCAAATGAAGCTTGCCTTTATTGCGTCTTGCATTCCAGTGGATGGGTTGCAAGGCCACAGATTTTTTAATTGCCGATTGGAAACTATCTATGGATTCTTGCAATTTTTCTTCGTAGAGCATGACCATAGCCTTTCCATAATGTCCGTAAGGATTATTCGGATCTAAGCCTAAGCATTTATTGTAATCACGTAAAGCATCGTGATATTTCTTTAAGATAAAATTGACCTTGCCTCTTCTCTCATAAGCCTGTGCATGTTTGTCATACTTTTCTATGGCTTTATTAAGTGCAGCCATGGCTTCTTCTTCCTTGCCTTCTTCACTGGTCAGTCTTTTGCCTTTCATGTACTGTTGTACGGCAGCTTTGTCACTAGAGGGCTCTAGATGCTTGAAGTGTAAAACTTTGCCACTATCCACTTGCCATATATCCAACTCACCGGAGAGGCCAAATTGTACGATATACTCGAGTAGTGCAGAAGTATTCTTGAAGGACTTGTCGTAGACTTGCTTCACCATTCTAGGGATAAATAGACTCAACTCGTCTTGAAAGAAGATTTCTTCAGGTAGAAAGAGCACATCATTCTTATGATATTTCTCTGCTCTGGAGATATACATCTTCACAGCCATATCATAGGCCTTCTGCGTCCCAAAATTAATCTTGCCTTGTATGATAGTTTTATAGAGCATTACTACTTCTTAACCCTTAAGATTTAATTTAATAGCTCTAACCTTAAATTGGTACAGAACATATTATTACAAAATCTAATTGAAAAAATGGTTCTTGGAAAGTCTTTCTATCAATCAAACATAACTAAAAAAGGTCTGAATATCAATGAAATACGTAATTAAGACCAGACAGAACAGCCCTCGGTGCAATTTTGACAAATATCAATCTGATCTCGTCCTTTGATAAGCTGAGATCGGAAATTATGGTAACTCTCACTTTGCCATATATCTACAAATTTTTCTTTTTGCAGATTACCTAACCGATGTGCTGCATCCTTATCAAAACAACAGGGCACAACCAGACCATCCCATGTAATGACACAGGCGTGCCATAGCTTCCAGCAATGATTAAGCAGAGCATTTTTAATCTTGTATTCTCCGCTGTCCGTTTTTCTGTACCTAGAGTATCTTTCCTGAGTAGGAATCAGTGGATTTCCATTCTTGTAGTCATAGATCTGAGCTGTTTTGAGCTTGACTTCATCTATACCTATCTCATCTGCGAGTTCATACAGATCAGAAATCTGATGCTCATTGGGTCGGACCACAAGAAATTGGAAAATGATGTGTGGTGTGGAGGCCTTCATCTCCTTTTTGGCTTTCACCAGATTACGAGCACCTTCCAAGACCATTTCCAGCGTTCCTGACTTTCTATATTGCTCATAAGTTTCTTGAGTTGTACCATCCACAGAAATTATAAG
>CAYNJK010000318.1:0-3729 GCA_964397575.1 uncultured Saprospiraceae bacterium | reverse complement strand
AACTGGCCTGTACCTTCTCCAGTGATAGTAATAACTTGTCCTTGGACATCTACGGACTGAGAAAATTCTGGAATGGTAAAGCTATCCTCAGTTACATCTGCATCCACATTCAAATCTAAAACGGCACTCATAGATCCTATGGTGACCAAAGTTATCCCATCGTCGGAGGCAAATATTTCTAAAGGCGTAGTTTCTAATGCTTCTCTATCGTCCGCTGGAATCAGTGTAATAAGAAAGGCAGGTATGCAATCAGTCAGGTCTCCTGAGTAAACCCCAAAATGCTTGGCTCGTATTTCTATGCCGCAGTCTTCTCCTTCGAAGCCTTCATTACATGTACAGGCTCCAGTCGTCGGGTTACAGTCACCATTGACACAATCAATGGTGTCACATAGATTGGTCTCACAATTGGGTCCTGAAAATCCTAAGTCGCATTCGCATTCACCTGTAGATGGATTGCAAGTTCCATTAGGTCCGCAGTCTATTGTGTCGCAAAGGGTTTGGTCACAATTGGCGCCTAGAAAGCCTGCGTCACATTCGCAAGTACCATCTACACAGGTGCCGTTCGGACCACAGTTTATATCATCACATGGATCATTACAGCTTTGTATAGAGAACAGGACTAGAGTAAAACAAAAAAGTAAATTAAGTATTCTCATAATTAAGTTTTTTCATAAATATTAGAGGACTAAATAAAATTGTTATCAGACATCCATTTATCATTATACATCTTACCTACATATCTTGTCCCATGATCATGAATGATAACAACTACTAGTGAATCTTCGTCGAGTTTGTCTTTAAGCTGATTAAGACCGGCTATAGCAGAACCAGCTGAGTATCCGAACATTAGACCTTCTTCTCTTGCCAATCTTCTGCACATTACTGCGCCGTCCTTGTCCGTGACTTTTTCCATCAGATCTATGATATCAAAATCTATATTCTGAGGGATAATATCTTCTCCGATGCCTTCTGTGATGTAGGGATATATTGCCGACTCATCTATTTCTTTTGTCTCATGATATTCCTTCAGTGTGGATCCATAAGTATCTATACCCCAGATCTGGACATCTGGATTCTGTTCTTTTAGGTATCTACCAGTTCCAGAGATGGTCCCGCCTGTACCTACACCTGCCACTAAGTGGGTAATCTTTCCTTCAGTCTGTTCCCAAATCTCAGGACCTGTAGATAAATAATGTGCTTTTCTGTTTGATAAATTATCATACTGATTGCACCAAAATGAATTTGGGGTTTCTTTTGCTAAGCGAGCAGCTACAGAGTAGTAGGACTGGGGATCGTCTGGCTTTACATTAGTAGGGCAGACAATAACCTCCGCTCCCATAGCTCTGAGTATATCAAATTTTTCTGGGGACTGCTTATCTGAAGTCGTAAATATGCATTTATATCCTTTGACACAAGCAGCGAGTGCTAGTCCCATGCCAGTGTTTCCAGAAGTACATTCTATGATGGTACCGCCTGGCTTTAGATCACCAGATTTCTCTGCATCTTCTACCATCATTAGAGCCATTCTATCTTTTATAGAGTGACCTGGATTGAAGGTTTCTACTTTGACAAGTATCGTCCCTGGCGTTCCCGCTATGACCTTATTCAATTGGACTAAAGGTGTATTTCCTATAGTCTCCAGGATGTTTTTGTAATACATTAAACTATATTTTTTTAGATGTGCAAAGTATAAGAATTATTTATAGTAGTCCATTTGTATTCTGAATCTACTGTCTAGTGCACCTAAGGCAATGGCGACTGCTGGAGATATAACTATGTCTATATCGTCTTGAAAAACGTTTTCCGGAATAGGGCAGAGGACTTTAGCTGTTATCTCTTTTCCCGTTACAGGATATCTTAATCTGATTATAGAGTTGGGTTTTGCGATGTTGTGCATCACAAATAGATTTTTTCTATCGGTTCCTGATTTATCCCAACTGGCTATCCCAGGTTTGTAATTGATATCAGGTTCTTGGCCTACACCTATGGTGTCTATAGCTTCTACTTCTTGTTCTGCTGGTCCTACTATGTCAGATAGTATGGAATCCAATTTCATGTCCAAGTCTTCCTCTGAAGTAATAATTATAGGGTCATCTGAAGGCTGTTCTTGAGTTTCTTTAAGCCTTTCTCTGAGTTTGAGCTTTATCTTTGTTGCTACATCTACTTCTGTCTTGGCTTCTATTTCATCACCCCACCATCCTATGATTAATTTCTTTCCTCTACTCAGTGCAAAGCTTGATACATTATTTCTCGTAATAAGATGCTCTATCTTTTGAGGAAAGTAAATCTTGGAGATCTTATATAGGGTCTCTTTGGGTTTTACATAGTAATATAAAGGTACCCAGCGTTCATTATTGCTTCTTAAAGGTGTTCTGATTTCCTCTACGTCGATTGGAATAATAATTCTGGCTCCCAGTGGTATTGTTTCTTCTCTTTTGAAATCATTTATTATCAGAAGATCTTCTAATGATACCTTGAAGTACCTGGCCAGACTATACAAGGTTTCATTTTGCTTTAGCGTATGTACATAATAAGCCTGGTTGTGCTCATTTATCTGTATTTCTAAACCTGGATTACGCTTACTCAGTTCAGAGTCTTGGGCATAGCTTATAACTGCTATGCTTATCAAAAGGATAGAATAACAAAATCTCATAAAGTGGATAAAAATTTAAATGAATCTATCATGTAGACGTAACAAAGGTCGAATAGATTCATAAAACATGCTTAATTCTCTTCAAGCGTTACGTTAAATGAAGCATCCTTGACCACTGGGTCATTATTTAGGTATTCCAATACTTCATCTGGGTTATGTACTCTGGGGTTGATGCCGACCAACCAACTATCGCTATTATCACTCAGTTTTTGAAGTATTTGCATTCCGAATTTGTCTTTCATAGAGGCAAACCATCTTGATAGCTGACTGCCTCGAGCAATATTTACAACTATTTTGGACTTATCTACTACCTCTCTTTTTTTACTTGTCTCGTCGCTTAGAAAGGTCCAGCCTGGCATTTCTATTATTTGCTCAAGTAAAAACTGCAACTTGTGTACTGATTCTGGTCTTTCTCTCTTCCCAGTAATAGTTTTCAGTTTAGAACCTTTTCTGTAGCTCATAGTCACTGAAGGTAGGTCAGGGATGTTACTTTCATAATGATCTTGGAGACCGACAAAGTTGGCTTTATCAAAAGCAGAGACTAGATTCTTATAGGTATCCTTATCCAAGTTTAGGGCATGAGTCCCCAATTTGGATGTGTTTTGCTTTCCTATAAATTCTACGTATCTATTATTGTAGATATTAAGATCAAAGACGGGGCATTTCCCAAAGCAAGCACTCTTGGAAAGAAAAAATTTGAGATCGCTAGCATCCATCTCCTTCTTTTCCACCTTTTCAGGTTCTGTGGAACTCAGTTGCTTAGAACTATTGCAAGCAGAAATAGTTAGAATTAGGCTTATAAATATTAATAATCGCATTGTCATTTGTGTTATACGGACACAAAAGTAACGAATGCCTTTATTAATTAATTTCCTAATATCATGTTAACTCTCCACCGCAGCTACTTCCTGCTCCAGCAGTACAGCCGTAACAATGCTGATTGGTGATAATCTTCCTATTCATGAGTTCTTCCATATTGAAGTCTCTGATATGCTTGCCTTTTACAGCGGATTTTAAATCTAGCATCTGATTGAAATCACAGTCGTGTATATATCCATCCCAGCTTATACTCACGG
>CAYNJK010000317.1:0-3735 GCA_964397575.1 uncultured Saprospiraceae bacterium | reverse complement strand
GGTCTGCACAGAGTGCAACAACTTTCTTATTCCTTCGACCCAGATAGGTCATTCCAGCTCCAAAGCCATCTCTTGTCGCTTTCTTTTCTTTATAGTTTAGTTTGTCTAGCATTCTCTTTTGTTAGTTGGTTTGGCTGTTTCTAATAGTCTCCGAGGGTTTCCTCTAGTTGGGATAACGCTATTTTCGTTTGTTCGGCATTGGTCGCTTTTCCATGCCACTTGTGGGTACCTTCCATGAAGTCTACACCTCTGCCCATGGCAGTCTTCATAAGTATACAGATGGGTTTCCCATTGCCGCTGGCTTTCTTCGCTGCGGAAAGTGTTTTAAGAATTTCTGACATATTATGACCATCCATTTTCATCACTTCCCAGCCGAAGGCTTTCCACTTAGCTTCCAGATTACCCAGTGCCATCACCTTCTTGGTAGGCCCATCGATCTGCTGGCCATTCCAGTCTACGACCGTGATCAGATTATCTACCTTGTGATGAGCAGCAAACATCATTGCTTCCCAGACTTGGCCTTCTTGTAATTCTCCATCGCCTGTCAGAACATACACTAGCCGCTTATCACCATCTAATTTTTTTGCCAGCGCGGTACCTATGGCAACTGAGATACCCTGACCAAGAGATCCTGACGCTACTCTGATGCCGGGCAAACCTTCATGCGTTGCAGGGTGCCCTTGTAAGCGGGAATTGATTTTTCTGAAGGTTGCTAGTTCCTTTACTTTGAAATATCCACTCCTAGCTAGTACACTGTACCATAGTGGAGAGATATGTCCATTAGAAAGGAAAAAGAGGTCTTCGTCCTTGCCATCCATTTTGAATTTTGGATTGTGTTTCATCACTCTGAAATATAGAGCGGTAAGAAAATCAGCACAGCCTAGTGAGCCGCCAGGATGTCCTGAGCTAGCACCTGCAGTCTGTCTGATAATATCTCTTCTTACTTGGGAAGCAATTTTTTTGAGTTCAGTTATCGTTGCCATATAGGAGGGGGAAAATGATAATGGTGTAAATATAAGGTTCAGTGAGAGTAAGAGTAGTTATAGCTTAAAAAAGAAAAAGCAAGCTAGGTTAGTTTAGCTTGCTTTTCTTATTCATTCATCAAAAACTGATCTTAGTTCATAGCGTCGCTAAGAGCTTTTCCTGCTTTGAACTTAACAAGAGTTTTTGCTGCAATCTTGATTGTTTCGCCAGTTCTAGGATTTCTACCATCTCTTGCTTTTCTATCAGCTGTAGAGAAAGTTCCGAATCCTACAAATGCAGCTTTGTCGCCGCTCTTAAGACATTTCTCTATAGAACCGAAAACTGCTGCTACTGCTTCAGTTGCTTGTCCTTTAGTTATGTCTGCTTTCGCTGCTACCGCATCTATTAAATCTCCTTTGTTCATGATTCCATGTTTTGATTAAACGTAAAATTAAATACAGTACAAAATTAGACCTTTGGGACATATAAACAAAGATTCTAATATTAAAACTGTCCTTAAACCCCTTATTTTACTAGGGATTTAGCAATTTTTTCTAGTATTTCTTGTTATATGAGTGAATTTTCCTGAAATTTTGTCCTTATAAGAAAAAGATACAATGAGAAAGCTAAAAAGATATTTACTGTTATTTGGACTAGGTCTTGGTATGATGACTGTAACACAAAGTTGCAAAACAGGTGAAGGTTGTGACCAATCCAAGTACTCTGCCAAGACGGATAAGAACGGCAACCTCTCTATGAAGAGAGGGAAATCAAGCCTCTTCGGCAAGAAAAGCAAAAGATAAATACCCATTTTTTAGGACCCAGAATCCTCCTTGAAAAATGTAAAAAGAAAGAGCCGTGTAACCTAAGTCACCGGCTCTTTTCTAAAGCTAAGATCAACGGTTAGTAATCTTAATCTCGTCCACTTCTTTCCAAGGCACATACTCATATTCATCATCTGAAGTGAAAACAAGGACACCGTCATTTTCTTCATTTATGTCGACTTTGTCAGAGAAAAGTATCTTCTCCCCGTTCTTTAGTATCACAAGACTTTCTTCTCTGTTCTTTGGTTCTATTTTCTCTATAAATCTGAAAGGGATAAAGTACTCTATACCCTTATTTATGCCATTGAGCATTTCTAACTCATAATTCTCATCTAGGTCATAGATCATACGGCCAGTTAATTTATCACCTCTGATAGAAGTTACGGAACCTCTTATAAGATGCTGATCTGCATAACTTGCATAGGTAAGCTCAGACTGATGAGGCACAGCCTGAAAGGTTATCTTTTCAAATTCTTCCCATGGAATATCTACTCTGCCCATATCCGCCATATTCACTATAATTCCTCTGTTATCATCATCCACATCATTACTGCCTCGCATCTTTAAGATGCGACCAGAATTCAGTTCTACGGTACTGCCTCTATAATTACTTTCTATACTTCTTATGTTTTTAAAAGGAATATCCAGGTCTCCACTAGAAGACTCACCATTGAGCTCATCTAGACTCAGACGTTCATCATGATCCCATTGCAGATATCCTGTAAAAGTTCCAGAGGTCGTTTCTACACTGCCGTACAAGGGCTCACCAAAAGCACTTACTAGATCCGCAGGAGCGGCAGAAAATTCTACAATCTCTATATTATCCCAGTCTAGCTTAATGGTACCCATTTCCTTATCATAGATGCGCACAGTCGCACCGACATCATTAGAGCCCCCTTCCAGCCTGACTATATCACCATTTCTCATTGTCACTCGCAGTCTATCACCACGCATAGGTTGTATAGTTTGCAGATCACCAAAATGACATTCGAACACATGTGTATTATCATTATACCAGTTATTCCAGCCTGACCAACTGTGTCTATTATACCACTTGGTTCTGCGTTGGTTATCTTTAGCGTTGAGCTCATCCAGCTCCTCTCTGCTGAGGTATTTCAGGTTATCATTATCCGGTTTGGTAGCATTAAAATGGTCAAACCAAAAGGCTTCTTCTTTGCCCCATCTGATCTGGCCTGTGTAGCTTTCGTTATCGGTTGTAGTAATGGTGCCATAGATATATAAGCTACTATCGGTCATGGCGGATTGCACTTCTTCGAGCAAGAAAGCATTCATAAAAGAGAAAATCAGGAGAACAGAAATGTTTGTTTTCATGAGTAAAATATTAGTTAGGAATGAATATGATTTCCATCATACTCCAAAGGTGGAGCTAACTAATAATTCAGAAAACAAAAGAAGGACCAGTGGGGAAAATCGCCACTTGAATCGGCGTTTTAATGTGATGAGGGTATTCCCCCAATTCCACAAATCAGGTCACAATTGGCAGATATAACACGTTATATCACTGCTAACGAAGTATTTAGTACTTTAAAAAAACCAGAGCAATCTGGATTCCTCGAGCTACGAGTCTCGAGGTTTTTTATTTCAATATCTGGCTAGGAAGCCATTGCATGATTAAGATATAAGGAATCTAGTCTTAAGATTTCGGCTGCGATTGTATCTGCTTTGACTTTGTCTCCTCCTTTCAGATGAAAGTTTTGTTGGTTTTCGAGGATCTGCCTCACAAAAGCATTATAATCCTTTGAGTTACATAAAATCAGCTGGTTCATGATAAGGTCAACTATCAACTCTTTCATAATTCTTATTAGGTTGTGTAAGTAAAAGTGGGTGGGTAGTTAAGGTAGAACCAAAATGAATGCCACCTAAAAAGCGGTTATAGTAAAATGTAAAGTGGTTGTCACTTTTTAGGGTCAGGATTACAGGCTTTGGT
>CAYNJK010000316.1:0-3770 GCA_964397575.1 uncultured Saprospiraceae bacterium | reverse complement strand
CCTTATATCCTACATAGCCAGCGGCTGTACCTTCTATGTACAACTGTGCTTTGACAGGATCTAAGGGCTTGAGTTTTCTGGCAGGGGTGCCAGCATAGATGTAACCTGATTCTAGTTTTGTACCAGAAGTAACGACAGCACCGGCAGCGATTATAGTATTGGAAGGAACCAGTACGTCATCCAGTACGATAGCACCCATTCCGATGAGTACATTATCTTCTATCTGGCAGCCATGTATAATGGCCCTGTGACCGACACTTACATTATCTCCGAGAATAGTATCTCCCCTACCTACAGTGCCATGCACCATGGAGAGATCTTGGATATTGACATTTTTACCTAGACGGATTTTATTGACATCTCCTCTGATGACAACACCAAACCAGATACTGGAATGCGCTCCTATTTCTAAGTCACCAGTGAGTATAGCAGTTTCTGCTACCCAGGCAGTCGGATGAATCTTAGGCGTTATGCCATTGACAGTAATAAGTTGCATACTGTGCTTAATATTTAGTGAAAACTATTCTGTTGTGCTCAATGGTGTAAGTTTATAGCCTTCCTTTTTCAGAAGATCTATAACGCCATCTTTACCACCAAGATGCCCGGCACCGACAGCAAAGAAAACCTGTCCCTTTGTCATTTTATCGCCCATGATAGGGATCCAGTTTTTGTTTCTTTTGTATAGTAGCACATCTTCATAACCTTGGATGCCGCCCTCTTCTACCTCACTCATAAAGGAGACCATCTTGCTGATATCTTGATCTTTATACATCTGCACCATCTGCTCCATCGTATCATCTGTGCCTTCACCGTCTGACTTTATGGTCTCCAGTAGCATCTCGGCTTGTGCTTCATATGGAATAGAGTCGAAAACCGACAACTGAAAATCTATCGTCTCCAGGCCAGAAACATCCTTATTAGATCCTTTAGCCAGATCCCAGAATTCCATTTCATAAGACTTCACACCTGTACCCTCTCCAAAACCTTGACCAAACTCCATATCACCACTGGCAAATACTGTCAGAAACATCGGCTTCAGCCTTTCCATTAGCATGAATGGAATACCCATTTCAGTAAAGTGATTCTTTACAAATTCGTAATCCTCAGCAGAATAGAGGTCTTTGAGCCCTTTGCCGTCATTCATCATCGCCTTAGACATAATACCCATGATGGCAGCGGGGTCCTTCATCTCATCCATATCTATCTCAAATGCCACTGACTCCGCATCCTCAAAAGCTGCAAGAGTACCTTGAGGCCAGAAAAAACTCTCCTCATCTATCATATGTATCGTGCCATACAAGTAGGATGGTTCAGTCAGGCCTTTACCTTCTATTTTCCACAGCAAAGCATCAGCAAGATCATAGTTTTCTACAGTTGTCTTGGGAGCCTCTTGTGTTACTACCGCATTTTTTGTGGACTTACAAGAGTTAAAAATCAATAGTGTAGAAAGGGCCATCAAGGCTGGAACAGCTGCGAACAACCTTTTCATAGTGGACTTTAAGATCATTTTATTTGATTCTAGATTTAAAAATTTCATTCATTAATATGGCACCAGCTACAGAAACATTAAGCGAATCTACGTTTCCAGTGCCTGCTATAGATATTACCGTATCAGCCTTCTGACTGACTTCGCGGGTGACACCATTACTCTCAGAACCCATAATTAAGGCAATTGGTTCTGAAAAATCACAGGCTGGGCTGGTATCCGCACCAAGATCCGCCACTATTAGATGAACGCCTGAATCCTTCAGATAAGTCATCGCTTTTTGTAGACTCGGCACCCTACAAAGTGGAATATCCTTGATAGCACCAGCAGATGCTTTGTAAGCAAAACTGTTAATTCTCGCGGTACGCTTTTGCGGGACGATAATCGCATGGAAGCCAAACCATACAGCCGATCTTGCCAGTGCCCCGATATTACGGACATCTTCTATACCATCCAGCATAAGGAAGGCCGGCGTCTTGCCTTGTTCATAGAGGTGTGGCAACACATCTTCGAGATTCTGATAATTGACTATAGCCAATTGTGCAGCGAGTCCTTGATGATTGGACTTACCTGCTAAACTATTAAGCCGTTCTTTGGGAATGTATTGCAAAGGCACATTGGCCTGCTTAGTCAGATTGCGGATATCCTTCTCCAGTTCTCCTTTGATCGTTTTATCTAGCCAGACCTTTTCCAACTTTGTACCATCCGTCAATGCATCCAATATAGGCTTGCGGCCGATGATAATCTTATCCTTGATATATTCCGATGAAGTCTTGATGCTTGTAGTTTGGCACAAAAGAAAGACAAATATCAATCTTTCTATAGACATAAACTAACGCAGCTTCATATACTCTTCAATGCCCGAAGGCTATCTACCAAATAACATAATTAATATCAAGAAATGTATGCATAGAATAACTGCAATCCACGTTATAAATACAAGACTAAGCGTAACTTAGAACTCTGTTAAGGTTAGCTGAATGAAAATATTACTTCTAATACTCCTATTGCCCCTAATCAGTTTCGGACAAGAAACGATAGACGAACAAGTACGGTACGAACTACTGGCTAAGCAGTACTTACTGGACCATTTGGACAAATACGCTTTGTCGGAAACAGCTGTCCACACAGCGGTAGTTTCAGATTTTTACACCAATGTAAATAATGGTTGGAAACAGCTCTATCTCAATCAAACTCACAACAGTATTAAAATCCATAATGCACTGATCTCGATGACACTGACTGAAGCAGGAGAAATAAAACATTGTGTAAGCAAATTTATTCCACAGATGTCGGAGCAGCAGGCTTCTACTCTCGCCTCATTGGATGCAACGACTGCTCTCAAAAAAGTAGAAGAAAAGCTAGGGTTTCAAAGCCCAGCCAAATACCATCATAGCAAGTCCACTCAAGAATTAAAATTCTCTTCAGAATATGCCCTAGGAGACATCTCGGCAAGAGCAAAATATTTTCCACAAGTAAACGGTGCGATAAAGCTGTCTTGGGAATTTTACTTCCAAGAAAAAAATTCTGCTGACAGTTGGCTGATTTTTGTAGATGCAAGTGATGGCACCATACTCTCCCAAAAGAACATGACTGTCTATTGCCAAAACAAAAACCTATCGCATAGTTGTACACGTGATCACCACCTAACTCATTCACTAAATAGCGATAATTCTCAAGTATCCACAGGTACTACTGCTCAATATAGAGCCTTGGCCTTACCGACAGAAAACCCATTGGAAGGCAATTTCCAACTAGTATGTGATCCAGCCTACTTAGCTGCTTCACCTTTTGGTTGGCATGATGTAGATGGTCTCCCAGGTGCTGACCATACGATTACTAGAGGAAACAATGTGTGGGCTTACGAGGACAGTAGCGGAGCCAATAATTCCATAGACAACGAGCCGGATGGAGGAACAGAATTGCGCTTTGATTTTCCTTTTGACTCAGAAGGGTCTGTATTCCAAAATGCTGAAGCCGATGTCACCAATCTATTCTATGTCTGCAACAGAATGCATGACCTTTTGTACCAACTGGGTTTTGATTCTCAGTCTGGTGCTTATCAGCTCAATAATTATGGTGCAGCTGGTGTCGCTGGCGATTTTGTCATTGCAGAAACTTTAGATGGTCTGGATAATAACAATGCCAATTTTAGCTTAGGACCTGACGGGATTTCTGGAAGAATGCAAATGTACAGATGGCTGATATCACGAGCACTAAGAATAGTAAGTCCTGCTGACTTAGCTGGTGACTTGATTTCCAGTCAAGCTGAATGGACCAATAC
>CAYNJK010000315.1:0-3775 GCA_964397575.1 uncultured Saprospiraceae bacterium | reverse complement strand
AATCCTATCCTTAAAACTAAACGGAAAAACTTGACTATGTACCAACTGAAAACCTGCTGGATCTATCAGATAACTGAAGGCCGTATCTTGGTTAAACTGAATCAACCACCAGTCTCTGCCATTTGCATGTTGGCAGCAGGTCGTGTAACCTGTGCTGGTTAATGAGTCCGATATGATTTGATCCTTTTCTGAAACGTGAAAATTCCCATCAATATCTTTTTCGATTGAGGCATAATACTTACTTACTTTACCGGTAATTCTTCTCTCATCATAATTAACATAAATGTTATAATAAGCCTCCTTGTCTTTAGGTTGAGGAATAAAACAAGTAGAGCTACTATGGGAAAAGCCTCTTGGCTTAAGCTCTCCATTTTCGTTAGGCCATGATTTTATTTCCCAAAAGACACCATCACTAATCCGCTCTCCATTTGGTATTGGACTATGCTGCTCTCCAGAAGATATTTGCATATTGTTGCTATAGAAAAGAAGCTGACCATTTTCATCACAGATAGATGCGTGACTCCAATCCATATCCATTTTAGCTCTTTGATCACCGTATGCTCTTGGTGGATCGTAGTTAAAGTCAATAATACTAGCTCCACATGCGTCAGGAACGGTTGTTAACGAACAATCATCTGCTCTTGAAGCATTCATTATCCACTGATAATCTTCTTTTTGGGCAATTAGGCCTTGAGTAATTAAGAGAAAGGTGAATAAAAATTTGTATTTCATAGAGTTAACTTAAAACAGAGACTCATCTTAAAGTTAGACAAGTCTCTGTTGTAATACAAACTTTGCTCTTATTCAATCTTTATAAACTTCTTCTATTATAAGGATATACAGACCAGAATTTAGATTTGATACATCAAATTAGAGTATGACAACAGATTGCCATCTTTGTCAGAGTAGCTGGTTATACTGGGATCCTCCATAGAATGATTACTACTAAAGGTCTGCAAAGTCATAGAATCACCTAGAAATTTTATTTCCATAAGTTCTTGCGATATTGTGCGATTGGTGCCGATTACCCAGGAATCTCCTCGTCTATCTGATTGGGCAGAAACCATATTAGCAAGCAACATTAGAATAATTAAATATCTCATCATCTTTATTCTAGTTAGAAATTGAGGATAGGAAAAGCCCTATCCTCAATCAGAAATAATTTAATCAATTAAAAAGCGGAAAAGCTAATTAAGACTTCCCGATTTTCTATTAAAAGAGATTTCACTCTCGTTCCTCCTTCGAAATGGAAAAAAGGGTGGTTAAAAAGAATATTCAAATTCCATTTCCACAGATTCTATTATCCGTTAAAAAAGAATATTCTTATTACAACCCCTTAATCACACGTAAGGTCTTCTGTTGCGAGCGACCTGCTATCCTCACAAAGTAGATGCCTCCTGGCAGCTCTGAAGTAGGAATCCTTATATGATGCTGATCACTGGTGAATTTCTGATTGGAAATGATACGCAGTTCCGAACCAAGGGCATCATACAAGCTGATTCTCATAGTGTCACCTGTTCCTGTAAATCGTAAATCAAAGTAGGCGCCGAAAGGATTGGGTGCCACGGACATATCATACAAGGCTGGCTCTTTGTCTTCGGTAGATACAGCAGAACAGGTCAGCAAAGGCAAGTGCTGGAAGTCATCAAATAAGACTGTTCTCACTTGCTCTTCTGATATTCCAAACCAATCCATCAACATAGTCGCATATACAGACCTAAAGTCGAACTGCATGGCCACGCCTTCCGCTACAGTTGCTTGGACAGAGATATCTGCGTTGTCGCCTATGATTGACGGATTGACACAACTACCGAAGACGAGTATCGGCGCTGCGGTGCCATGATCCGTTCCATCACTTTCATTAGAGCGGATACGTCTTCCAAATTCCGAGTAAGTCATGCCCATCACACGGTCATCTATACCCAACTGTACACAATCTTCCTGGAATGCACAGATGCCTTCAGAAAGCGTCTGTAATAATTCGGCCTGCCTACCTACTGTCGGTGTACCATTTTCTACCTGAGCAGAATGGAGATCAAAACCTCCCAATTGCACAACAAAGATTTTTGTCTGAAGACCACCAGAGATGAGTCTGGCTACGGTACGCATCTTCTGGGAAAAATTGTCTTGTGTATACTTGTTAGATAAGTTGTTGCCTCTTTCTGCTGCAGCTTTTATTACATCGGCATAGGCATTGGTTTGTCTAGCGATATCTCTGATATAAGTGAGCTCGCGACCATAACAATTGTCGGGCACTGCACTTTCTGTTCCGAGATTTACCGAGCCGGGATTAAATGGATCAGATACGGCCAATGAAAAATTACTAACGGTACCCTGACAAGTTTCTGAAATCACAGAACCTACGGACAGTGCAAATGGATCAGGACAATCTGCATTGGGAAAACCGACTGGAAATTCTCCGTGATTGATATCAAAATATCTGCCCATCCATCCTGTAGTCAGGAATTCATCGGGCTCAGAGGCTGTATGCCAGATATCGGTAGATCTAAAGTGTGACCTGTTCTGATCTGGATAAGCTACGCCTTGTATGACACCTAACTTGCCATTATCCCAGACTTCTTGCATCGCTGTCATAGCAGGATGAAAACCCAAGTTGTCGGTAAAGTCTAGAATAGAATTTCTAGGCACTTGCACATTGGGTCTGACTTGCATGAGATTATCATACTGGTCTATGGGTATAAGAGTGGCTAAGCCATCATTGCCGCCCTGCAATTGCACGAGCACCAGTACCCTATCGTTATCATCACCGATGAGGTCAAATAATTTATTTTTGCCTGCTGCTGTAAATGGAACACCGCCCACTACAAAAGGTAGAGACATAACACTACTAGACTGTAAGAATTTTCTTCTTTTCATTTTTAGAGTTTGCGGGGTTATTACATTAATTGGAATTCTGGCATTTCTACCATAGCAGAGATGAGGCTGACTAACTTGTTATTTATAGCAGTCCGTTTTTCTCTATCGTTAGGTGCATTTAGAAAGTCGGAATATTCTACTGTCCATTCAAAGTCTGGCAGACCTGGTAGGAGTAGCTCTTTTAGAAAGTCCTTTTGTTCTTCAGTAATTTGATTAGTAAAGAGATTATCTGCTATACCGAAGATCAGCCTATTAGGATCAGAGGCGTTAGGTATCTGTGCCGCATAATCTATAACATTTATAATCTGTGGAATTCTCGCGGGACTGCCATTTATAACTGCTGTACCTCCTCCCACCAAAGCAGAAGCAATGCTGTTCCTGGCCGGTAAGAAGACGGAGTTTATCCAATGTCGGTAATATAGGGGCTCTTGATAATAGGCTTTCCACCCTGCTACATCTGGATGAAAATAAGGTTGCATTCCTTGCTCAGAAGCTATTATGTAGTACACCAAGGTAAAAAAGTGATTGGAAGCTATATCGTCTGTCAGTTCGAAATCCAAGCCTTTAGTGGCTGAGATAATATAGTCCAAGGGATTTTTGATCATGCAACCTATCGCCTGCTCACTGTAGAAATGATTGCTGCCTAGTAAAGCTCTAAGTGCGGGCTCTATCTCATAATCGTTATCGCGGAATATCTGTGCCATAGGTGCAATAACTTGCGCTTCTATTTCCGGCGTGATTTCGTAATTAAGAAAATAGGTATACAACTTTCTGCAGATAAAATGAGACACAGCCTCACTCTCAAAGATGACATCTATCAGCTGCGAGTACTCCTGATCACCAGCATTACTGATGTTTCTATTGCCAAAGCGGTGTGACAAAGTCTTGGTCGTTCTGT
>CAYNJK010000314.1:0-3806 GCA_964397575.1 uncultured Saprospiraceae bacterium | reverse complement strand
GGCCAAATTCTTTTAGGGCACAGCTCTTCCGGACTAGAGCTTGCCCTTACTAATCAATTTTTTAATTCACATTTAAAAAAACGTATTAATATGTTGTACAAAGAAAAATCGGCCAAGTACCGTATGAGTAGATATCTACTTGTAGTTCCTTTGGTGTTGTTCTTATCTATTTTATTTTCCTTTAAGTCTGATGTAATAAGTGAAGGCAATGACATGAGACTCATGATTCTCCATGACTCTAGTGTACTTGAAGTCGGAGAAACCTATGATTTCAAAGTTTTCAATTATGACACCAGTGAGAAGTTGTCATTTGAACTTAGTCCTTCTTTGGGGGGCTATGTATTTGATGATGTAAAAAATATACAACCGATAGATGGAGTATACCATTTCGCTATTAGCCCTAATGAGCCTACTGTAGATGGAGAAAAAATGACTGTAAAAGTCTTCCAGAGCAATAGTAGTGCAAGTTTAGAGTTCTCTATCATCGGTGAAGCAGAAGAGAAAGAAGACAATACATCTAAGAATGCTAAGAATTACCTGTACTATCATAACGGTAAAAAAATGGACAAAAAACCTGAAGGGGAATTTTCTTTGGACGGATCTGTGGTTATGACAACTGGTGTAGAGGAGATAAAGAAAAGGTATAAAATTGAGGTGACTGAGGATGTAACAGTCATAGACTTCCTGGGTGGCATCACAAAAGACGAGGGCACTGATAGCGCACAGGCTAATGATCTAGTCCTTGTAAAAGCTTCGGATGATACTGGACCTCTCAAAATAGGAAATGCATATGCCTTCACCTTAAAGAGCTTGTCTGGATCCCTAAGTCGAGATGTAAAGATTTCCCTGAACAATAGCGAACAAGCTCTAGTGGAACTTGTAGATAACAGCTGGACGGAAAACAGTGTAGATCTTATGGTTGTACCTAAGAAACTGACTCTAGCAGGAGAGCCTTTATATCTAATCTGCGAGGTTGGAGCTCATATACTAAGAACTGAACTGATCATAGAAAAAAGAGCTACTCCCGTTCAGAAAAAAGAAGTTGTCCATGTTTCAGAGAGATCCTTTTATACTGAAACTATGAGTGATCCATTGATCGTAATAAATGGAGAAATTTCAGAAACGGATCAGGAACATTATTTCACAGAAAGCAAAGTAAAGAATGTCAAAGTGCTAGAAGCACCAAAAGCCATATTAAAATATGGTGACAGAGGGGCCAATGGAGCCCTGGAGATTACCTTGTCAGAGAGATCACATCCTGTTGCTAAGTGGAATGGAGATGAAGAAATCTTCAAAGTGGTAGAGGAAATGCCACGATTTCCTGGTTGCGAAGATCAAGGTCTTTCTGATAAAGAACGTGTGGATTGTGCCCAAGGGAAAATGCTAGAATTTATGTACAAGAACCTGAAGTATCCTGCTTCTGCACGAGCAAGTAATATAGAAGGGATGGTTGTCATACAGTTTGTTGTTAATGAAGATGGTCGTCTTTCTGATATCACTCTGAGACGAGCTGTAGGTGGCGGCTGTGATGAAGCTGCGTTGGATATGATACAATCAATGGCTGACCTGCATACTTGGATTCCTGGAAAGCAGAGGGGCAAAGCTGTCAAGGTATTGTATACAGTCCCAGTAAAGTTTAAGCTGAAAGATGAGGGTGAATCCAGTAACATAAAGGAAGAGTCGAGCATATTTTTTATGCCGGGCTCTTTTAAAGGATGCCCAGATCCTGCTTTTATAATAAATGGTAAGTTTTACGATTCAGAAATCGAAGACAATAGTCTCAAAACAATAGGATACTCTGGAAATCTTGACCCAGAAAATATAGAAAAGGTATCTGTCTATTTTAACGAATTTCCTGAAGAATGGATAAAGTATAAAGATAGATGTGGATTATTTATAATAACATTAAAAGAAGGAATCTCTGAGGAGTATTCAGATGAAGAGATTGTCACACTAGAGGCTATGCCAGTACCAGCTCCAAACGAGTTTTTTAAAGTCGTGGAAGAGATGCCTCGTTTTCCTGGTTGCGAAGACTTAGCCTCTGCAACAGACAAGTCTAACTGTGCAAAAGAAAAGTTATTAGAATGGATCTATTCCAATCTTAACTATCCTAAGGACGGTGTCGATGGAGATCTAGAAGGAATGCAAGTTGTACAGTTTGTAGTAAGACCGGATGGGAAAGTTACTGACATAAAGATTGTCAGATCTGTAGGAAGCGTTTTTGATGCTTCTGTGATGCAGCTCATGAACAAGATGACCGACGATATAACATGGATAGCGGGTAAGCAAAGGGGGAAGAAAGTTCCTGTTCAGTTTACTCTGCCAATTAAGTTTAAGTTAGATAAGGCCAAAATGTCTGTGTCTGTTGAAGATGCGAAACAGAGTAGTATTCAAACTGCAATTAAAAATCCTAATGCCTCTATTGAGATCTTGGGCAATCCTGTAACAGATGGTTTTCTTGATTATGTTTATACCACTGATATCGAAGGTGAGATCCTTGTGGAGATTTTCAATATAAAGGGTGATAGAGTAAAACATAATACTTGGAGTTCAAGATCAAAGCTCACAACCATCCAGTCCTTAGTTGGAGTGCCCGCTGGAGAGTATATCTTAAGTGCAAAGCAGGGCAAGTCACAAGTGACAAAAAAGTTTATCGTATTGTAATTCTCAATATTGTTTCGCTAATAAATAAAATGGGTTTGATACAACATGTATCAAACCCATTCTTTATTTCGTACATATCTTAAAAACCTAGCCTTTATTCTTATACAGTATCTCCACCGTAAAGAATGCCTCTACGACTATGGGATCAGTATTAGCTATGACATCGATAGTTTTTTTCAGTGGCCCCAGTTTCTGTGCACTGCTATCGAAGGTGACTTTCACTATGCCCCTGCCGCCAGGAGCAACTTTGGATCTGGTCCAGTCTAATGACATACAATTACAAGCCGTTACCAATTCTATTTCGAGATCGGCAGAACCGGTATTTGTAAAATGATATTCCAGTTCTCTTTGTTCTCCTTTATAGATCTTACCTAATTGCTGTGTGGGCTCGTCCCAGGTTATCTGTGGTACAGGTTTTCCAGTATTATCTGTTATCAGTTTTTGCTTCGGCGAACATGCTATGAGAAAGCATATAGTTCCAACTGAAAGAATAAGCTGTTTCATTTCTACTTTTTGATATCAAAAATATTCAACTCCATCAGTATGTGCAAGACTGCAGTTTTTAAGGCTATCTTAAAATTTAAGATGCTAGACATTGTCCGCTATCATAGAATTGAAATAGCTGACAAAGTCTGCTATGCTCTTGGTTCCCTGATCGCCTTTTTCACCTTGTAGCCTTACTGCCACTCCCTTGGACTCTATTTCTTTCTCTCCTACAATAAGAAGAATGGGTACTTTTTTGACTTCATTGTCACGGATTTTCTTTCCTATCGTTTCATTTCTTTCATCTATAAATCCTCTGATATCATGCTGTGCTAATTGTGTTTTTACTTCTTCACAATAAGGTAGGAACTTGTTGTCTACCGGAATGAGTACATACTGCTCTGGTGTCAGCCACAGTGGGAACTTCCCTGCCGTATGCTCTATCAGAATAGACATGAATCTTTCCATGGATCCGAAAGGTGCTCTGTGTATCATTACTGGGCGGTGCGCCTGGTTGTCAGAGCCGATATACTCTAACTCAAAACGTTCAGGCAGATTGTAATCCACCTGTATAGTACCCAGTTGCCATCTACGGCCCAGTGCATCCTTGATCATGAAATCTAGTTTCGGTCCATAGAAAGCAGCTTCACCTAGTTCTG
>CAYNJK010000313.1:0-3819 GCA_964397575.1 uncultured Saprospiraceae bacterium | reverse complement strand
CCTCCTTGGTAACCATAGCCTCTGAGAAAATCTTTCTTTGTTTCCCTTTGGTTTGGCAAGTTTCTGAAACGAGGAATGTAGAAACCATTAGGTCTTCTTCCTTTATAATATTTATCCTCATATCCTTCCACATCAGCAGTTGCCCCTACCATGAAGTGATGGTCCATAATATTATGTCCAAGCTCCCCACTATCATTACCCATACCATTTGGAAATCTGTTGCTCTTACTGGACATAAGTATCGCAGTAGAGTGGATTGCAGACGCATTACAGAAGATTATCTTGGACTTGAATTCGTAGGTTTTTTTTGTTTTTGCATCGATGATTTTCACCCCAGAAGCCTTCTTTGATGACTCATCATAGAGTATCTCATATACGATAGAGTCTGTACGCAACGTCATATTTCCTGTGGTCTCTGCTGCTGGCAAGGTGGAGGAATTACTGCTGAAATAGGCACCATATGGACAGCCTCTCATGCATCGGTTTCTATACTGACATTCGCCTCGACTTCCAAATTTCTCTCCATCACTTGTAATATGTGCCGTTCTACCGATCGTCAGTCTTCTATGCTTCCAACTGGTTTTCATAGAATCCCGAAGATCTTGCTCTACACAGGTGAAATCCATTGGCTTTAAAAAATTTCCATCAGGCAACTGATCTAACCCTTCAGCCAATCCACTAATACCTACAAAACTTTCAACGTAGTCGTACCAAGGCTTCAAGTCTCCATATCTAATCGGCCAGTCTATGGCAATTCCTTCCCGAGCATTGGCCTCGAAATCCATTTCGCTCAATCGATAACTCTGTCTTCCCCAGACCAATGATCTTCCACCTACCTGATACCCTCTTATCCAATCAAATCTTGTATTCTCTGCTTCTTCGTAAGGATGTTCTGAGTCCTTTATAAAATGATGAACCCAATCTGGTCTGACAGTATATCCCGTCCTTCTCTGCTTAGGATAATCTTTAGCTAACTCTTCCTCAGAAAGACTTCCACCATTTTCTAATTCCCATGGATCTAATTGTGCTGTATGGTAATCTACAACGTGTCTGAGATTTCGACCTCGTTCCAAGACCAAAGTTTTAAGTCCTTTTTCGCAGAGTTCTTTTGCAGCCCATCCACCTGTTATTCCAGTACCGATAACAATTGCATCGTAATCAAAAGGACTATTTTCATCAAATAATGGCATCATCTAATTTTTCTCTAAGTCAATATCAACAAATCCAATTTAGTGATTTCTAGCAAATAGCAAACAATATTTGGAAAATAAAAAGACAGGACATTCCTGTCCTGTCTCCCGAAAACCTAAACTTATCTATTCTGAGAGTCAATCAGAATGACAATGAGTATGTGCTGATATCTTATACTCTAATTTGTGTAGCCTTATCAGCAGCATCAACTCATCCAAGGGATGGCGAACCCTTAGAATCTTTTCTAAAAACATCTTATCACTTGTCTCGGCACCAATATTATGGAGGACTCTTAGTCTTCTAATAGTTTTTGCTGGAAGTTTCAATGTGGATGATAGGTGGTTATATCCATAGGTATCTACTAAGGCAGGATCCGCCTGATCCAAAACTATTTTAATATCTCTTTTTTCGTTAGAAACTATTTTTATAGCATTGATAATCTTCATACTCTGTGTAGGCACTGACTTTTTCTTGATGGTACATCTATAGAATAACCGTCCGTAATTTCTGACTTTAGCTCATCCCACAGTTTCTTATTATAGAGAGTTTTAGAAATGCAACTCCGGTGAAATGTTTTGCCTTCTTTGATTTGTTTGATACTCTTGATAATGAGAGTTCGCTTCATTTATTCAGATTTTTAAAGGAATTATTTAAATCGGTTCTATCTTCATTCATTAGAATCCAAACAAAAACAATTCTGTGCAAACTATCAGCACGATAAAAAACTCAGCTATAGAAAGCCCGGTGGTGATAAAGAATCCGAAAATCAGCATCTCGCCTTCACTATTGGAAAACTTAGAATCTCAAGTCCACGAAGCTGGTCAGGTAGTTGTGCATTGTATTCAGGTTTCTAATTTCCCCAGCTACATACGTATCTGGCCTACAACCTATCTATATGACTTGTTTTCTTCACACAAATCTGAACTGGTGCATGCTGAAAACATAAGTTATTTCCCCACCTGGATGCCTGTAGCTGCAGGTGAGAATCATTTCACACTTATTTTTTCGGGATTACCTAAGGCTTGTATGGCCTTCGATTTACTGGAGCAATGTGACAACCAAGCTGGCGCCTTCAGAGTTACCAATGTTGCTCGTAATGAAACTGACGTATATTATCTACAAGTCTAAAAGCTAATTCCGAAAAGTAGCATTGTAGACATCCACTATCCTATCTTCCAAGAGATAAACGGTATCGGAGTCCAAGGTCAGTTCCTCACATCGTTTCTCAAAACTCTCATGCAAGACGAGTTGATTAATTATATCGCAGGCTTTGCTGAAATTGTCTACGCAGTTATTGTAAGTTGCCTGAGTTGTACTAGGTCTGCGCTGGAGGAATGCCATTTGTTGTTCTGCTGAGTACAAATACAAATCAGCAAGCTCATGCTGGAATACAGAGAACTTTGCAAGGTCTTTTAATAAGACTTTTATTTTCTGAATCCGTGGTCTTTTACGTGGTTTTCCTCTGACATACAGTAGATTATACACATCCTTCTTTGCTCTGTCGTAGATTTTCTTTCTATCTGTATCCTTTCCTAACTCCATAGCATAGTGCTTTTTTACACTATCTATCTTTGAATACAAAGAAGCTAGCTCCTTGCGTAAATCCTCTTGTTCTAAGGAATTTATAAACTTAGTAAAGGCAGAACGACTCATAATTTGCAGACTGAGCGACTAAGGTAGAACTAACTAGGCAAACAAAAAAAGTGATCACTATTGCTAGCAACCACTTTTAAACTGAACTGTTTGAATATATTTTTTAGTACGCAAGAGGAAGTAATTCCTCTTCTGGTAGTTCTTCTTTTACTTTAGGCTTACCGAATGACATTCCAAATGATAGAGTCAATCTGTTAGCACTTCTGTTTAGTTTAAGGATATCATGTCCTATTGCAAAATCATCTACGATACTTGAGAATCTGTATACATATCTTAGATCGATATCGAATTTACCGACCTTATATCCGACAAGACCCTGCGCGCCTGTATTAAAATTTCTAGACGTATCTTCATATCTAGAGATGCTCTCTAATTCTGAATCTTTAGATAATTTGAATTCCAACAATGGACCTGCACCTATCTTAAAGTTTTTTATTCTGAACCCAGCAGAGATCGGCAATTCGAAGATTACATGATCTTCATTGTGCATAGTAGGTTCTGCTGTAGATCTTAATTGATCCTCAGAAGAAAACTGCAAACTGTATGCTGTTCCTAGACCTTCTATTTGCAAGAATCCGTGCCCCAAACTGTTCTGTAGCATAAACCCAACAGATTTTACTGTTCCCCCTCCTATGAAGGTGATGTTTGGCGGTCTTTCATTTGAAAATGGAATAATTCTGATGTCCTCAGAAGTTTGTACGATTGTACCGAATGATACTTTGGGTCCTATAGACCACTGCCCAAATCCTGCATAAGCAAAACATAGACATACCAAGGATATTAATGGTGTTTTCATTTCCCTTAAATATTTACTTTTAGTTTCTTAAAAAATTATTTGACTTTAACCTCGCTTCTAGGACAAGCACAAAACTTAATTACACTAAATCCTCTTTTGATTACCATATATTTTGTAAAGCAGTTGCTAGTATTCTCTAGCTAAATGGTGGAAAATCACAGAGATGGAGGGCCTATAAC
>CAYNJK010000312.1:0-3843 GCA_964397575.1 uncultured Saprospiraceae bacterium | reverse complement strand
TTCTTACTAGTGACTATGTGGTGAGTTCTGGATTCGGCATACTGCAGTGGATGACTCTGCCTTTATCACTTTTTAATTTTTAACATGAACATTTTTGTAGCAAAATTGAACTACAGTACTGATGATGGCTCTGTTCGAGAAGCTTTCGAGAGATTCGGAACAGTCGAGTCAGTAAAAATCATCTTTGACAGAGACACTGGCAGGTCTAAAGGATTTGGCTTCGTAGAGATGCCTGATACTGGAGAAGGTCAGAGTGCTATCGATGCACTTAACGACTCTGAACTAGATGGTAGAACTATCGTAGTCAAAGAAGCTAGACCACGTGAAGGTGGCGGCGGTGGTGGAAGAAGATATTAATATCTCCACAACTAAAATTGGAAGAACATAATATTTAAGATATATATTTTTCCCGAGGGCTTCATATCATATTGAAGCCCTCTTTTTTTTGCCTTGGTTGATTCTGAGCTTTCGAAAATACTTACTTTTACTTTCTAACTAAGTTGTTATTTTGAATCAAAACAAAACCAAAGTCGCTATAATCTTTGGTGGGCGGTCACCAGAACATCAGATTTCACTACTCTCTGCACAAAACGTTCTCCTCTCACTGGACAGAACTAAGTATGAACCAGTACTTATCGGTATAGACAAAGAAGGTACTTGGCACCTAAGTGATTCCCTCAACCTCATAAATAAGGAAGACCCAAACAATATTGCTCTAGGCCAATTAGATGCACCAGTTCTCCTTTCGCAAAATACGGGAGACAAGATTTTGGTATCCAAGACAGATGCAGAGGTACTCACTGGCATAGACGTTATTTTTCCAGTCTTACATGGTACGTATGGAGAAGATGGTTCTATACAAGGATTAGCAAAGCTGGCTAATATACCATGTGTGGGTTGTGGCATTCTAGGATCGGCTGTGGGTATGGATAAGGATATCATGAAACATGTCCTTCGGTCATGTAAGATAGCTGTAGCGGACTGGGTTACAGTACGCAATTCCTCAGAAGGCGTAGATTATACTGCGATCACAAAGAAACTTGGAAATGAATTATTTATAAAACCTGCCAACTTGGGCTCTTCTGTAGGAGTATCCTTCTCTGAGAATAAAAAGACTTTCTTCGAGTCATTAGAGAAAGCTTTGCAGTATGACCCAAAGGTCATAATAGAAGAAAAGATTTCTGGCCGGGAGATAGAATGTGCTGTACTAGGAAATCACAAACCTATAGCCTCTATCCCAGGCGAGGTTAGTGTTCCAGGTGGATTCTACTCTTACGAAAACAAATATCTCAATGAGAAAGGTGCTGAACTATTTATCCCAGCAGAGTTAGACAAACAACAGGTCAAGTCAGTACAGAGACTAGCCTTGGATACCTATACCTTCTTGGAATGCCGAGGTATGACCAGAGTAGATATGTTTTTATTAGCTGACAATAATCTCATTATCAATGAGGTGAATACTATACCAGGATTCACAAATATTAGTATGTACCCTAAACTGTGGGAGAAATCTGGTCTTCCGCAATCTGAGCTAATAACAAGACTCATAGAGCTGGCACTAGAAGAGCATCGACTGGAAAACGAATTATTATTGGTATGATCATAAGAAGAGCAAACATAAATGATCTTTCTAGTGTTGTAAAACTGTTTGACGCCTATAGAGTATGGTACAGAAAAGAATCTGATACAGAAACTGCTGCCAAGTTCTTGAGAAGTAGAATAAACAATGATGAATCTATCATCTTTGTTGCTGAGAAAGGAAGTGAATTACACGGTTTCACTCAGTTATATCCTATTTTTTCTTCTACTAGAATGAAGAGAATGTGGCTACTTAATGACCTCTTTGTAAGTGAAACACATAGAGGGCAGGGCTTAGGCAAGCAACTGATAGCAGCAGCTAAAAACCATTGCAAGGAGTCTGAAGCTTGCGGAATTTTATTAGAAACCGAAACTTCCAACTTGGTAGGTAATAAATTGTACCAGAATGAAAACTTTCATCTGGAGGCGAATAATTTTTATTTCTGGACAAATGATAACTAAACTATATATATGACTGTTCCGTCAAAGTCACTTTCTAAAGATATACTTAGCATCCTTCCCCTCATCTATGTAGGATGGTCAGATTCTGTACTCAGTCCTTCTGAGATGAAAATCATAGGCAATAAGATTGCTGGTCTGAAGCATCTCGCAAAAGAAGACAAAGACTATCTACTAGAATGGATAAATCCAATTAATCCGCCTACTCAGAAGGAGTTTAAATTCTGGGCAAGTGAGTTAAAAAGTGCCGCTCAAGATTTTGATGAAGAGACAAAAAAATCCCTGGTCAATCTGGGCATAGAAATCGCAAAAAAAGGTGACAGTGGCAAAGAAACACGAACCACTTCAGTAGAGGAAACCAAGAATGCTTTATTAGATATCAAAGCAGCATTAGGACTGTCATCTGATAGTGACAAGTTGTTATTACAAAAGCTATTTCCAGAGCAAGACAACTCCCAGATAAGTGAATTCATCCCAGAATTTGACCCAGCCGAGCTAAAAAAAGTATTGGATGGAGAACATGGTGAGACCAGAGATAGAGTAAAGAAGATTCTCAGTGATCCATTTTTCTCACTTACAGAAGATAGAGACAAAGATGTTTTCAGAGATAAGACACTAGACAGACTAAGGGAACTGTGTAAGCAAGGGCTAAGTGCCTATGCCTTCCCAACGAAATATGGTGGCCTAGAAAAAAACGGAGAGCACATAGCTGCCTTCGAATCACTAGGATATGGTGACCAAAGTCTAGCTATTAAGTTTGGTGTTCAGATAGGTCTCTTCGGAGGAGCAGTATATCAGCTAGGAACTGAGAAGCACCATGAAAAATATCTGAAAAAATTATTTACTGGTGAGCTACTTGGATGTTTTGCTATGACAGAAACCGGTCACGGCTCAAACGTCAAAGATCTAGAAACCACAGCAACCTACGATGCGGGCACCCAAGAGATAGTGGTCCACTCTCCTACTTTTGCAGCTGGAAAAGAATACATAGGAAATGCGATGCATAGTACTATGGCAGCAGTTTTTGCACAGCTTATAGTTAATGGAGAAAATCATGGCGTACATACCGTTCTCGTACCTCTGAGAAACGAAAAGCACGAAACACTGCCCGGCATAAAAGTAGAAGACTGTGGATACAAAATGGGGCTCAATGGTGTAGACAATGGCCGGATATGGTTTGACCAAGTAAGAGTACCATTGGATAACCTTCTGAATAAATATGGTACAATAACAGAAGAAGGAGAATACAAAAGTCCAATAAACAATCCTTCCAAAAGATTCTTTACAACCCTGGGAGCTCTAGTCGCCGGAAGGGTTTGTGTCGGGATGCTCGGACTCAATGCTTCCAAGGTGGCACTGACTATTGCGACCAAATACGCCTATAAGAGAAGACAGTTTGGACATAAGAGGAGCAAGCAAGAAACCTTAATCATAGATTATAGTACGCATCAGAGAAGACTCTTCCCTCTTATAGCTAAGACCTACGCGTATTACTTAGCGTCATTAGATCTTGCTGACAAGTATTGCAATGCAACAGAAGAGGAAGTCAGAGAAGTAGAAACGCTGGCAGCTGGACTAAAAGCCAAATCTACCTGGCATACAACAAAAACTATACAGACTTGCAGAGAAGCCTGCGGTGGCAAAGGCTATCTTGCAGAAAACAGATTCGCTGGAATGAAGGCGGACACTGACATCTTCACTACTTTTGAGGGAGACAACACCGTACTCATGCAACTGGTAGCCAAAGGAGCTCTTACAGAATTTAAGCAGTCCTTCCATGATGATGGCTATAGAGCGGTAATGAGA
>CAYNJK010000311.1:0-3858 GCA_964397575.1 uncultured Saprospiraceae bacterium | reverse complement strand
GTCCCCACAGGTCTATATATCTGTGTACTCAAGAAATCAAATGAACTAGTCCATACCCAAACGCTGTTCATTAATTAAAGCAAAAGCTTCCCAAATCATTATAAGCATTCCCTACCTTTGCACCCTTAATCACAACTGGTGCACCTAATAATAGACATAGGAAATTCTTTCATTAAGCTGGCTATCTTAGATCAGGCTAATGAGGTCCACTATTATAAGCGCTATGACAAGGTCTTAGTTACTGACCTTAAACAACTATATAAGAAGTTTCAGTTTGAGAAAGCTATCGTTTCTTCTACACGGACTGGTAGGCCTTATTTCCTTCAGTACCTCGAGAAGCACCATGGTTTAGTAACGCTGAGTCATAAGACCAAGCTTCCGATTACTAACAAGTACGGAACCCCCAAAACATTAGGTAGAGACAGAATTGCTGCTGTAGTTGGGGCTATAACTGCCTTTCCTAGAAAAAACTGCTTGGTTATAGACCTAGGTACTTGTATTACTTACGACTTCATAGACAAGAAAAAGACCTATTGGGGTGGTAATATTGCACCAGGGGTAGAGCTAAGACTAAAAGCGATGCACCATTTTACCTCTGCTTTGCCTCTTGTAGATAGGAAATGGAATAAAAATATATTGGGAAATTCGACACTGGCCGCGCTACAAAATGGTGCGGTATGGGGCATAAAGCTCGAAATTGAAAGTTTTATTAAAACTTTAACTGATAAAAAGGGTCAATTGACCGTTATTTTGACCGGTGGAGACGCTTCCTATTTTGGAGAACGACTAGATTCTGAGATATTTGTGGACTCAAATCTTGTGCTCAAAGGACTTAATGATATTCTCGTATACAATGGTTAAAAAACTTGGCTTATCTCTCTTGCTGGCGTTACCTCTTTGGATGTTTGCTCAGCCTCAGATAAACTCTCCTTATTCAAGATTTGGTTTTGGAGATATCGTGGACAGTAATTTCAATTTTTCTCAGTTGATGGGAGGCCTTGGCGCATCCTATACAAGTCCATATGACATTAATATAGTCAACCCTGCAACACTGCCTTACCTAACTGCGGCAGGATTTGATATAGGCTTACATGCCAGACTATCTACCTTGGAAGACAGCAATTCTAGGACTGATGGCTTGTGGTCTGGTAACCTGTCTTATTTCTCACTTGCCTTTCCTCTCAAGAATTCACTCAATGACTTGCTGGATAGGAAAGAGCGAGATGTAAGCTTCGGCATGGCATTCACACTAAAACCTTATTCGCTTGTAGGTTATAATATCAGTACCACTACGTTCAATGAAGAAATAGGGGCTGTTACCCGATCATTTGAAGGATCTGGAGGCACCTATGATTTTACCTGGAGTAATGGTGTTAAGTATAAAGACTTTTCACTCGGTGTCAATTTAGGTTATCTATTTGGTAAGGCTGTGAGACAGCGGATTGTACAATTCGGAGATCTACCTACAGCGGAAAATTCACTTCTGGATGAGACCGCCCATTATTCAGGCTTTCTCTGGAGAATAGGTGGCCTATATAGTTTAAAGCTGAATGACGCAGAACTGCGCGATGACAAAAGCATCCCATTCCGGAAAATAAATTTTGGAATCCACGCCAATTCAAGGACCAATTTTACGACTGATTTTTCTGCTTTTACCGGAGTGGCGCAATTTGGAACAGCAGGTGCTATAGCGCAAGACACTTTTAATATTGATGTCAGAGATGGCCTTGCAGGCAAATTGCCGGCAGAAGTGGGTATCGGAGCTACCTTCCATTCAGGTGAAAAACTTGCACTCGGTGTGAATTATACCTCGACCTTCTGGTCTGGTTTTAGCAGCGATGTTGTTAACGAACCATTAAATGATATTCAAAGCTTATCTTTTGGAGGATTTTATCGTCCCAATTATAAGTCTATAAATAGTTATCTGGCGAGAGTGATGTATAGATTCGGAGTCTATTATAGAGAAGTGCCTACAGAGGTTAACTTCGGAGAAAGGATAGATGATTTAGGAGTAACCTTCGGAATGAGTTTGCCCTTTTTCTATCAAAGAAAAATATCACATGCCCATCTAGGCTTGGCAGCAGGAATAAGAGGAAGAGATACAGCTATAGAGGAGAGGTATTTACAACTAAAATTCAGCTTCACTTTCAATGATGATGAATGGTTCTTAAAAAGAAAGTATAATTAAATTTGATAAAGATGTTTAGAGTAAGAAATTTCATGTTATGTACTGGTCTACTGATAGGCCTAGCTCATGTATCAACTGCTCAATTTGCCAATTGGAACGACAGTCCTCAGAAAGAAGATGCAGAAAATGCACATTCTATATACAGGCAAGCCCTGAAAAGTGAGGATTATGCACTTGCTTTTGAAAACTGGGAGAAAGCCTACAGTATAGCCCCGGCGGCAGATGGTAAGAGAGATTATCACTTTATTGATGGAGTAAAACTTTATATCAATAAATTTCAGACAGAAACGGACGAAGCAGCTAAGACTGCTGCCAAAGAAAATATCAATCGTCTTTACGACGAAGCTATTTCTGCCTACGAAGATGGAAGTGTTGTCCCTAGCAAATGTGTAGGAAAGCCTGAATGTATCCAACAAAAGATAGGCTATGTCTATGGTAGAAAAGGTTACGATATGTTTTACACTTTGAATTCTCCGTATTCGCAAAACTTAGATGTTCTGGATATGGCCATAGAAAAAAGTGGAAATGAAGTAGAGTACACAGTTTTCGATCCGCTTGCTACTATCGCAGTATACCAATTCCAAAAAGGTAAACTAGACAAGCAGAAAGTGGTGGACTACTTTACAAAGATGGATGCCATTGCTAAGCATAACTTGGAGAATAATGAGAGACTAGGTTCTTATTATGACCAAGCATGGAAAGCAGCACAATCAAAATTTGCACCTATCGAAACTGAGATTTTCGATTGTGAATATTTCAAGCCTAAATACAAGGCCCTCTATGATGCTAATCCAGACGATATGGATCAACTGAAGAATCTTGTAGGACTACTTAAGAAAAGAGGTTGTGCAGCTGATGATCCAATGCTCATGGAACTAGATAAAAAGTGGAAGGCTTATGCAGCTTCTACAAATGCAGCTAGACAAGCAGAATTCGAGGCTAATAACCCAGCGATTCTTGCCAAGAAAGCTTATGATAAAGGAGACTACCCAGGTGCTATCTCTAAGTATGAAGAAGCAATAGCTGGAGAATCAGATCCTTCTAAGAAAGCAGGCTATATGTTCTCTAAAGCTTCTATACAAGGAAGAAAGCTAAAGAAGTATTCTGCAGCAAGAAGCACAGCTCTAGAAGCGGCTAAACTAAGACCAGGCTATGGCAGACCATATATGCTGATAGGTGACCTCTATGCTACTTCTGCAAGAAACTGCGGAGACTCTTGGAATCAGAGATTGGCAATTATTGCCGCAATGGCCAAGTACAGCAAAGCCAAGTCTGTAGATCCTTCCTTAGCTGAAGAAGTAAACGATAAGATCGGTAGATACAGATCTTCTCTTCCTGATCAGAATGAAGGATTTATGAGAGGTGTGAAGGCAGGTGATAAGGAGAAAGTCGGTTGTTGGATAGGAGAGACAGTCACTGTCAAGTACAAGTAAAGATCAAAAAATATAACTTAGAAAAGCCTCACTCTGGAAGTGGGGCTTTTTTTATTTGAAAGCGATTTTGTCATTAGTTTTTTCTCTAATTTTCAAGCATAAAATTTGTTTGCTATGCGTCTTGTGTTTTCTGCCTTACTGTTAGTTAGTTGCATCAGTCTGACTGGTCAGAAGAAAGTTCTGATAGAAAAGTTTACAAATTTCTCCTGTGGTACCTGTCCCAATGGCACCTTGCTG
>CAYNJK010000310.1:0-3882 GCA_964397575.1 uncultured Saprospiraceae bacterium | reverse complement strand
GTATACAATCGATCTCATTAATTCAGATAAATCATTCAATGCAACAATTTCCACTTATTCTATTAGGTCTAATCCTATACATTTTTCCTTGTCACTCTCAAGAGTATGTTAAACGTATAGAAACAAATCTTGTGGATGGTTTTAGTCGTGAAAGTTTTGTTGAGTTTGGAGAACAAGGAATTATAGTTAGATCCAGGCGAGGCGAGTATGTGGATGGACAAGAAGAGTGGGTTTTTCAAAAATATGATACAGAACTTGAAAAGACAGAATCAAGTTCATTCCTAATAGACAAGAGATACAATCTGGACATATCCACACAAACAGATGACCGGCATTTTCTCTTGTACTTAGATAGAAAGGAAAGATATATACTCGGCAACATCGGTATAGGTGATATGATATTCTCGAAGGTCAGTGGCGAACTCCCCAAGAAATCTCGAATCAGTGACATGGTTGTGCTGGGAAATTACATATATACCAAGGCCTACATAAAAAAAGAACCTGTCTTGTACACTATAAATTGGAAGACAGGAGAAAGGAGTCTCATACCAGTAGACATCCCTGGTATCAAAAGGAAAAATATTAGAGTTCAAAACCTTCAGGTCCTTGAGGAAGCAAATGAAGTTTTGCTATATGTCGTAGCTGTCAATTCCAGAAAGAAGAGCGACATGTTTGTATTGAGAATGGATTCCAATGGACAGCTTCTGGAGCAGTTTAATCTGACCGAAAAAGTAGAGACCAATATTATAGATATCACTTCTCACAAACTTACCAAGGACAGATACATCTATACTGGCACCTATTCGGATAAGAGAGTGGACAGATCTAATGGTCTGTTCTTTGCTCAAGCTACTAAGGGAAATATAGACTTTATCAAATTGTACAACTTTTTGGACTTGGAAGAATTTCTATCTTATCTGCCAGAAAGAAGAGAGAAAAAAATAGAAAGGAAAAAGAAGAGAAAAAAATCCAAAGACAAGGAGCTTAATATTAATTACTTTATAGCAGATCATGATATTATAGAGTTAGAAAATGGATATCTCTTTGTCGGTGAAGCTTACTTTCCTACTTATAGATCTGTTCCTTATACAACTTATAGAATAGTAAACAACATTTCCACTCCGGTAACACAGTATAGATCAGAATTTGCTGGCTACCAGTATACTCATGGAGTTATCAGCAAGTTTAATAAAAATGGTGAATTGCTCTGGGATACAAATTTCGAATTATATCAAGCCTACAGACCTTACACAGTTAAGAGGTTTATAAAGATTGCTGAAGCCTCAGAAAAAGGTATACAATTGGCATTTTCATCTAGAAATAAGCTTGTTTCAAAATATATCAATCCAGAAGGAGAAATCTCCGAAGAACAGGAAACTGAAGAAATAGAAACTGGCTATGATGGAGATAAGTCTAAATGGGCAAATTCAAATTTGTCTTATTGGTATGACAACTACTTCTTAGCTTTCGGCTCTCAGAAAATCAAAAACAAGGAAGATAAATCGGTTAAGAGAAAGCGAAAGGTCTTATTTATGAATAAGATTAGGTATTAATATTTAGAAGTTGAGTCATACTAAAAGAAGAAAGCCCTTGTAAATCAATGACTTACAAGGGCTTTTGCGACCACGGGAGGAGTCGAACCCCCAACCTCCTGAGCCGTAATCAGGTACTCTATCCAATTGAGCTACGTGGCCATTATCCTTGGCAAATATACACCGAACTAAGGAGTTTGGTTCTTCTAAGGCCTATATATTAATCGAGGTGCCAGTACATTTTTTTGTGAATCACTGCAACGAAATCCCATTCCTATCAAATAAGTAGATAAGAACTGCCACTAGGTGATATCACGTGGGTATCAACCAAGATCAAGAATCACTCAAAATATAACTTATTGCAAAGTTTCTAGGGTTGGAACAAAAGAGTTTCAGCCCTTTTTCTATTGTTCTCTTATACAATCTTAACAAAGTCAGACCTACCCTTCTTATTGCATGAGTATAATTCTTACTTTGGCAACATGAATCGTTTTACAGTTTATATCTTATTAGGTGTAATACTATTGGCAGTAGCTTGTTCTAATCTGCCCTCTAGCAATACTAACGCAAGCCCGGATACAAAAGAAGCTACTTCTAGCTCACAACATATGATATCCATGACCAAGACACCGATCACAATAGATGGTCGCGCAGATGAAGCAGCATGGAAACAAGTCTCATGGAAAAACATAGATCAAACTTGGATAGGAGCTGACCCCAGTCCCGAAGATTTCAAGGGAAGATATAAGTTACTATGGGATGCTGATCGCATGTATGTGCTGGCTGAAATCCAGGATGATACCCTCATAGACATTCATGCTAATGGTCTGGATAGATACTGGGATGATGATTGTCTAGAAATCTTCATAGACGAAAATCAGTCCAGAGATATCCACCAGTACAATCATAGTGCCTTTGCTTATCACATTGCACTAGATGGAAAAGTAGCTGATATAGGTCTGGATAGCCTGCCTAGATATTATGACCATCTCATTAGTTCTCGTATAACATCAGGTAACTTGTCTACCTGGGAAGTGGCGATGCAATTGTACCCTGACAGCTATAAAGATGGTTCTACAATGTCTCCATTACAACTGAGCTCTGGCAAAAAAATAGGTTTTGCCATTGCCTATTGCGATAATGACTATAGTGCCGAAAGAGAAAACTTTATAGGCTCTTCAGTTGTAGAAGGAGACGATAAAAACAGAGGATGGATAGATGCAGGCATCTTCGAAAAGATGATACTTAAATAGAATAAATCGATGACTGTAACTGTATACTGTGCCTCTAGTGCTCAGATAGACCAGAGTTATTTTGAGGCTACCAGACACTTGGCCCAACACATAGTTCAGGCTAATATCACTGTACTCTTTGGAGGTGGTGCCGAGGGTCTAATGGGAGAATTAGCAAATGTTATCGTCTCAAAGGACGGAAGTATCAGAGGCATCATGCCGCGTTTTATGAAAAATATAGAGTGGGCGCATCCGAAGGTCACTGATTTTATATTTACCGAGACAATGGCAGAAAGAAAGGAGCTACTTTTTACAGACACAGATGCAATCATAGCCCTACCTGGAGGCACTGGTACACTAGAAGAATTACTAGAAGTCATAACAATGAAGAGATTGGGGAAATTTCTAAAACCAATTATCATCCTGAACACCAATAACTACTATGATCCTCTGAAGGAAATGCTGCAAAGATGTGTAGATCAAAAATTCATGCATCCAAAACATCTTAAAATGTGGACTTTTGTGGATACGCCACAAGAAGTAATCCCTACAATTCTAGCTACACCTGATTGGGAAGAAAATGCACTGAGTTATGCCACCCTCAAGCAAACTGACCTGTAGTAAATTTTCAACTAAACACTTTTTAGTAGACCAAAAGTATGATTGTAGTCAGTACTATCAATAGCACAGCCTGTATTCTATAATTCTTAAACCAAGGCAACTCCTTAAGACTGGCTGTCTCATTCTTATAATTATCCTTCGTCCAGACTAGCTGTGCTAACTCTGATTCTGACTTATGCGATCCAAAGTAACTTCCTATAAGTAACACAGCAGCACAGATAAGAAAATGGATGAAAGCGACGTATAGGAAGTTAGGCAGTTCCAAAGTAGAGCCGATTGCCTTCAGTGAAATCAACCATACCGTGATAGAAAACCCTACAATGATAGAAGCTATGGCGCCTACATTATTTGTTCCTTTAAAGAAAAGACCCATAACAAATAGTGCAACTACAGGCGGACAAAACCAAGCTAAGGTGTTCTGAAGATAATCCCACAACTTTTCGAACTGTCCTATCTGAGGTGCCCAAAGTATTGCTATCATCATGACTACTATGGTT
>CAYNJK010000309.1:0-3940 GCA_964397575.1 uncultured Saprospiraceae bacterium | reverse complement strand
ATATCTAAGCCTGTAGGAATTTCATAATGATCAAAGTAGGCAATCATGTTTTCCATTGGCATATTACCAGTCAGTTCGTCTTTAGCCATAGGACAACCACCATAGCCTTTGATTGCTCCATCAAAACTTCTGCAACCAGCTTCGTAAGCTGCATGCACTTTTTCTTTCCATTTATCAGGCGTAGTATGGAGATGTGCATTAAAGTCGACTTCAGGAAAAACAGGGATAAGATTACTGAATAGGTACGTGATGCTTTCTGGTGTAGAAACCCCTATTGTATCTGAGAGGGAGAAATATTTGATGCCCATGCTGATAAGCTTTTCTACATACTGATGTGCAATTTCTACATTCCACATATCTCCATAAGGATTGCCAAAGGCCATAGATATGTAGATGAGTAACTCTTTATTGTACTTAAGTGCAATCGCCTGGATGTCAGCTACCCGCTGGAGGGATTCTTCTATAGAGGCATTGGTGTTTCTTTTCTGAAAAGTTTCGCTGATAGAAAATGGATATCCTAGATACGTTACTTGGTCAAATACGACCGCATCATGTGCACCACGTCTATTAGCGACGATAACAGATAGCTTAGAGGAACTGCTGGCTAGATCTAGTTGCTCTATGACTTCCTTAGTGTCCTTCATCTGAGGAATGGCCTTAGGAGAAACAAAGCTGCCTACATCGATGGTGTCAAAACCTACCTTAAGAATTTTATTAATATATGCTATTTTATCCTCAGTGGGTATAAATTGATGTATGCCTTGCATGGCATCACGTGGACATTCTTTTAGTTTCAGCTTACTCACTATCGCTAAGTTTGTATTACTCCTACATTAAATTTTTCTACCGGTGCATGATTAGCAGCTTCTATAGATCTGGAAATAATAAATCTTGTCTGGCCTGGATCTATTATCCCGTCTGTCCATAGTCTAGCGGCAGCATAGTAAGGCGAAGTCTCCGCTTCATACTTGGCAGAAATACGATCAAAGATTTCTTTCTGCTCATCTTTTGTAGGTTCTTGTCCTTTAGCCTTCATAGACGCCACCTGTATCTGCATGAGTACCTGTGCTGCTTGCTTACCACCCATAACTGCAATCCGTCCACTAGGCCAGGAGAAGAAGAATCTTGGGTCATAGGCTTTGCCACACATTGCGTAATTTCCTGCACCATACGAATTTCCCAGAACGATACTAATCTTTGGAACTGTACTGTTAGATACAGCACTGACCATTTTGGCACCGTCTTTAATAATGCCACCATGCTCTGATCTACTTCCTACCATGAAACCAGATACGTCATGCAGGAAAACTAAAGGGATTTTTTTCTGATTACAATTCATGATGAATCGAGCTGATTTGTCAGCACTGTCAGAATAGATGACGCCTCCGAATTGCATTTCTTTTTTTGCAGTTTTCACGACCTGTCTATTGTTCATGACGATTCCTACTGACCAGCCATCTATTCTAGCATAGCCACAGAGTATAGTCTGGCCATATTCTTTTTTGTACTCTATCCAACTGTCATTATCTACCAGTGTTTTCAGTAGTTCTCTGGAGTCATATGGTTTTGCTCTATCTGCAGGAAAGAGTTGATAGAGTTTTTCTGCTTCGTATTCAGGATTTGTTGCTTCTATTCGGTCAAAACCAGCAGTAGCTCTTTCTCCATTTTTAGCAATTAGACTTCTAATTGTATCGAGACATTCTTGGTCATCTTTGCACTTGTAATCGACATCACCCGAGATGGCTGTTTGAGTATGAGCCCCGCCTAGTGTCTCTTTATCTATTTTTTCTCCTATGGCAGCTTTTACCAAGTATGGTCCTGCAAGAAAGATGCTTCCCGTACCTTCTACTATTAATGCTTCATCTGACATTATCGGGAGATAAGCTCCACCAGCGACACAGCTACCCATTATCGCTGCTATCTGAGGTATACCCATGGAGGACATCACTGCATTATTTCTGAAGGTCCTACCAAAATGCTCTTTGTCCGCAAAGACCTCATTTTGCATAGGTAAGAATACCCCAGCGCTATCCACTAGATAGATAATAGGCAGTCTGTTTTCTATGGAGATTTCTTGAGCTCTGAGGTTTTTCTTTGCTGTCATCGGAAACCAAGCCCCAGCTTTTACTGAGGCATCGTTAGCGACAATAACACATAGCCGCCCATGTATATGTGCTAGACCTGTTACGACCCCGGCTGAAGGTGCGCCGCCGACATCTTCGTACATCTCATAGGCTGCAAAAGCACCTATTTCCATAAAAGTGGAATCATCGTCTATCAGATAAGCTACACGTTCACGGGCTGTCATCTTGCCCCTCTTTCTTTGCTTCTCTAATTTCTTTTCTCCACCACCTAGGTAGATGCCTTCCAGCTTTCTATTCATAGCAGAAACTGACAATTTCATTTCGTCTTCATTTTTGCTATGTTCTATGTTTATTTTTTTCAAGTTAGTGATAAGTTGATTTGTGATTAGTCGAGTTGTGATTAGTTTATTTGTTATTGATGACCAATGATTAATTGAATAGTGACTATTCGATTTGTAACTTATTATTAGTGATTTGTAGAATTATAATTTGGGAATTAATCCTTGGTTATTTACTTTTTATTGGTATTTATATTATTAAAAAGACTTCTTTTGGATTGAAGATAATTAATGTAGCCGTTTATTAATTTTATATTATCTGTAATTAGTTTTTCTAGTTTATCGTGTTCATCTTTTGAAATGTAGCTGCATTTAAGTTGATCAGATAATCTGAATTTTTCTTCCGAAGGAATTTTTTTCACAATTTCAAGAACAGCGATTCTAACTTTCCACAGATTTCTTATAAGCATTCAAATCTTTAAAATTTCTATGAATCATTTTTATCCAAAAATTACCAATAACTAATCCACTTATCCACAACTAAGCACTATTCCACTAATTCTTCATTATTAATTCTTAATTATCAATTTTAAATTGATCAAGCACTTTTATTATAACTCTTCTTATCTATAAGCATTTTCGCAATTACTTCTTTCATAATCTCAGAAGTTCCACCTCCGATAGGTCCCAGTCTACTATCACGCATCATACGTGCAAGAGGATATTCTTCCATATAACCGTATCCACCTAAGAATTGTAAGCAGTCATATATTACTTGGTCAGCAACTTTGGTAGACTGTAGTTTTGACATACATGCTTCTTTGACAACGTAAGTTCCTTTGTCTAGGTTAGCGGCTACTTGGTAATTGAAAGTTTTACAAATTTCTACATCGGTGTACATCTCTGCCACTCTGTGTCTTAGTGCCTGGTATTTATCTAGAGACTTGCCGAACGCTTCTCTTTCTGACATATATTGTAAAGTGTACTCTAGGGCATACTCGGCACGTGCATGCGCATTGATACCCATGATGAGGCGTTCTAGTGCGAAGTGTTGCATGACGTAATAAAAACCTTTTCCTGCTTCGCCCATAAGGTTACTAGCTGGAATTCTAACATTGTCAAAAGCGATTTCTCCTGTATCAGAGGCCCGCCATCCTAGTTTGTCAAGTTTAGATGCACTTAGCCCTGGTGTATCTCTGTCTACCAGAAAGACTCCCATAGCTCTTGGATTATCATCTTCTACTTTGGCGATGACAATTAGATAATCGGAATAGACACCGTTGGTGATGAAGGTCTTAGAGCCATTTAACACATATTCGTCGCCTTCTAAGACTGCTTTTGTTCTCATGGCACCTACATCCGAACCGCCGACTGGCTCACTGATGCAAAGGCAGCCTATCATTTCCCCGCTGATGCTGGCAGTTAGATACTTCTCCTTATGTGCTTCGGTCCCTTCCTTTAAGAGATGCGTCATAGCAAGGTAGTTATGTGCCCACATCGCAGCAGCAAATCCACCCGAATTTATTCTCTGCATCTCTTCCAACCAGATGACTAAATAAAAGATGTCTAGGTCAAGGC
>CAYNJK010000308.1:0-3945 GCA_964397575.1 uncultured Saprospiraceae bacterium | reverse complement strand
AAAAATAGATATTTGCACTCCAAAAATTTTGAATGTCAAAAAAGAACCTAATTGCTCAGGATGGCGTCATTGAAGAAGCGCTTTCTAATGCAATGTTTAGAGTGAGACTTGAGAATGATCATCTAATTGTAGCCACTATTTCCGGCAAGATGAGAATGCACTACATCAGAATACTACCTGGTGATAAAGTTGCTGTCGAAATGTCTCCTTATGATTTGACTAGAGGAAGAATTACGTATAGATATAAATAATATGAAGGTTAGAGCATCCATAAAGAAGAGATCTGCGGACTGCAAGATTGTAAGAAGAAAGGGTAAACTCTATGTTATCAACAAGAAGAACCCTAGGTTTAAGCAAAGACAAGGTTAAGATATGGCTAGAATAGCAGGAGTAGATTTACCAAAGAACAAAAGAGGCTGTATAAGCCTTACCTATATATATGGTATAGGGAATACACGAGCAAAGAAGATTCTTGATACTGTAGGAATTGGCTACGATGTAAAAGTGAATGATTGGTCTGATGATAATATCAAGCAGATTTCCAAGCATATACAAGATGACTTCCTCGTAGAAGGGGAACTCAGATCTGAAGTGCAGACTAACATCAAGAGATTGATGGATATTGCTTGTTATAGAGGTTTGAGACATCGAAAAGGATTGCCTGTAAGAGGCCAGAGAACTCAGACAAACGCTAGAACAAGAAAAGGTAAAAAGAAAACAGTTGCTAACAAGAAGAAGGCCACTAAATAATAAGTAGTATGTCAAAGTCAAAGAAGGCTAAGAAAAGAAAGGTTAATGTAGAACCAGAAGGACTTGTTTATATCAAAGCAAGCTTCAATAACATAATCATATCTCTTACTAATAAGTCAGGACAAGTTATCTCTTGGGCTTCTGCTGGAAAAGCAGGATTTAGAGGCTCCAAAAAGAATACACCATTCGCAGCGCAGATTGCAGCTAAGGATGCTGCCCAAAAAGCTTATGATGCAGGAATGAGATATGCTGAAGTTTTAGTAAAAGGCCCAGGTTCAGGAAGAGAAGCTGCTATAAGAGCTGTAGATGAAGTGGGTATAAAAGTGACACGTATTAAAGACGTGACACCTATTCCTCACAATGGTTGTAGACCACCGAAAAAGAGAAGAGTCTAATTACAAGTTATTGTAATAAAATCTAAAGAAGAAAAAGCTAATGGCAAGATATACAGGACCAACTACTAAAATCGCAAGGAAATTTGGAGAAGCGATTTTCGGACCAGATAAGAGTTTCGAAAGAAGAAAGTATCCTCCTGGTCAGCACGGTAATGGTAGACGTAGAAAACAAAAGTCTGATTACGCAGTTCAGCTTACTGAAAAGCAGAAAGCAAAATATACTTACGGTGTATTAGAGAGACAATTTAGAAATCTCTTTACTAAGGCCGCTGGTAAGAGTGGTGTAACAGGTGAAATCTTGTTACAATACCTGGAAGCTAGACTAGACAACTCAGTATACAGACTAGGGATAGCACCTACGCGTAGAGCTGCTAGACAATTAGTCTCACACAAGCATATTCTTGTAAATGGTATACTCACAAATATCCCTTCATATCACCTCAGACCAGGTGACGTTGTATCTGTAAGAAATAAGTCTCGAAATCTGGAAGTAATCCAAAATGCTGTAGGTAGCAGAAATACCGAAGCAAAAAAGTGGACATGGATGGAGTGGAATCCTGAAAGAATGGAAGGTACATTCTTAGAGTATCCGGAAAGAGAAAAAATTCCCGAAAACATTAATGAACAACTTATCGTAGAACTCTACTCTAAGTAAGCAGAAACTTCACTGTTTCAGTTGGCAACTATTTAAGTTGTCATTATTTCTATTTAGTGAATTCATTCTATTAAATCAGCACATGAGTATTTTAAACTTTCAACGTCCTAACAAGATTCTTTTAACTAAAGCAACTGAATTCGATGGCACTTTCGAGTTTAAGCCTTTAGAACCTGGTTTCGGTCAGACTATCGGAAATTCGCTGAGAAGAGTATTGTTGTCTTCACTAGAAGGATTTGCTATATCAGCTGTTAGAATCGCAGGGGTAGATCACGAGTTTTCTACTATCAAAGGCGTATACGAGGATGTTGTAGATATCATCTTGAATCTGAAGCAAGTTAGACTTAAGACTGAAATAGATGGTTCTGAGAATGACAGTGAAAAAATATACCTCACAGTAAGTGGAAAGGAACAGCTGACTGCTGCTGACATAGAGGCACATACAAATGTATTCAAGGTAATGAACCCTGAATTAGTTATCTGCAGTATGGAGAAATCTGTAAACTTAGAAATAGAGCTTACAGTAACTAAAGGAAGAGGTTACGTATCTGCAGGAGAAACACTTTCAAAGGATGCACCTATCGGCGTTATCCCTGTAGACGCCATTTATACACCTATAAAGAATGTTGCCTACCAAGTAGAAAACACCAGAGTAGGACAAAGAACAGATTACGAAAAGCTCACTATAGATATTAAAACTGATGGTACGATCCATCCGGAAGAAGCTGTAAAAGAAGCTTCTAGGATATTGATTCAGCACCTGATGTTAGTCACTGATGAGAATATCACTTTCGAAACAGAGAAGAGCAGAGAAGATGACATAGTAGACGAGCATATCTTACACATGCGTAAACTACTTAAGACACCACTTGAAGATTTAGATCTTTCGGTAAGAGCATATAATTGTCTGAAAGCTGCTAAGATTAACTCATTAGGAGAAATGGTGAAATATGATACCAATGAATTATTGAAGTTTAGAAACTTCGGTAAGAAATCACTGGTAGAAATCGAAGAGTTACTTCAGAATAAAGGTCTGACTTTCGGTATGGATCTTTCTAAGTACAAGCTAGACGAAGAGTAAGCACATAGGGTCGCAACGACCCACTCACAAGAGTGGGCCCTTAATTATAAATATACATATACCGATTCTGACCACATATTACAGGTCGTTTCCAAAGTGAGAATCAGTGATGTACTTAACTAATTTGTCATGAGACACGGAAAAAAATTCAACCATCTAGGTAGAAAGAAAGGTCATAGAAGAGCCTTGTTAGCAAACCTTTCTAAAGCACTTATCCAACACAAAAGAATCAATACTACCTTAGCCAAAGCTAAGGCTCTTAGAGTCTATGTAGAACCATTGGTAACTAAAGGTAAGACTGACTCAGGTCACTCAAGAAGAGTAGTTTTCAGTTACCTTCAAGACAAAGAGGCTATCAAAGAACTGTTTGGCCCTATTGCCCAAAAAGTAGGTGACAGACCTGGAGGTTATACTAGAATAATTAAAACTGGATTTAGAAAAGGAGATGGCGCCGAAATGGCCATGATAGAGTTTGTAGATTTCAATGATATCTACTCGAACAAGAGTGAAGGGAAAAAGAAAACTCGAAGAAGAAGGAAAAAATCTGGTGGCGGTGCAAAAGCTGCCGCAGCAACTGCAGCAGCAGCTGCAACTTCAGAAGAAGAATAATAAAAAAAAGGGGATGCATACTGCATCCCTTTTTTTATAAATGCTTATGACCGGTCTTTCATATTATAGTCTTTCATTATATTTGACACCAATCTGAACTTAAATGTCAAACTCATCACTAAACAATGCCATCCTACTCCTCGAAGATGGTACTTACTTTAGAGGACAAGCAGCTGGAATAAAAGGACTTGGTACTGGTGAAATTTGTTTCAATACTGGAATGACTGGTTACCAAGAAATATTTACAGATCCTTCTTATGCAGGCCAGATTCTAGTAACTACAAATGCGCATATTGGAAACTACGGAATCAAATCAACAGAATCAGAATCTGAAAAGGTCCAAATAGCTGGATTGGTATGTAAGAATCTAACTGATGAATATTCACGTCCATTAGCAGATAATGCCATCCAAACATATTTTGAGGAAAACAAAATAGCCTGTATACATCAGGTAG
>CAYNJK010000307.1:0-3946 GCA_964397575.1 uncultured Saprospiraceae bacterium | reverse complement strand
GCATAAGATATAATTAATAAGATTTGAAAAGGGTTCATCTGTTTTAGATGGCCCTTTTTTTTATGCCTGAAATCTAATTTTAAATTTAATTCTTCATTCATTATCAATAAATTAAATATTTACTATTTTTATAATATATAAAATTAGTAACCAATGAAATATTTCTACATCCTCCTTCTTTTTGCCCAGATATCCGCAGTTACAGCACAAGATTGTACCATTCCCAATGGAGATTTTGAAATTTGGGCAGATTTTTCTGAAGAGTTAGAAACGAATGAGCCTTTGCCAGCGAATACAGTTTTGCTACCTGAAGGTTATTTCAGTGTCTTTAGATTTTTCTTCTCGTTTGTAGGAGAGTTGTTAGGAGTTCTTACAGGTACAGAATTGGAACTATTGGCTAGCGAGGCTTTTAGTGTCACGCAAGTCACAGATGCCAGTAACGGTATTTTTGCAGCACAGATAGGAGGAGATGAGAATGGACCTCTGACAGACTTGGTAGGGGTCTTTGCTTGTCCGCTCAATGTTCCGGATAGCTTTTATATAGATGTAAAGCATATAGGTACAGGTGCAGATACCTTATTTCTACAAGGATCTTTCGGCGAAACCTCAGATATACCTGTGGATACCGTTGACTTAAAAGAACTAAATAGTGCCTATTTCATTCATGAACTAACAAGTAATGAAGAGACAGAATACGAAACCATAGCTGTTCCTATTATAAAAAATGATAATGATTTAGGATCAGATACGATGGTTCTATTTTTACTGGCTATTGGCGATGAGGCTTTTTTTGCTGATGGAGGGGAAAGTGCTTTTATCGTAGACAACATGAGATTTAATAATAGCTCTATCCTTGCAATAGAAGATATCTACCTCAGTGGGCGCTTCCAGGAGGATCATAATAGCCTTAGTATTGAGCATGAGTTTGACCCAGCTACAGACCTGGTTTCTATAGAAAGGAGCACTGCCGCAGATGGTGAATACAGGACGATAGGCACGTTAGGAGCTCAGTCAGAAGATCATTACAGAGATTATGATATAGAGAATAATACAGTTTACTATTATAGAGTAAAAGCAGAAAACTTCGATGGCCCGCCAGTGTTCTCTGAGATACTTAGTATCAGAACCAAGGTGCTTGCTTCCAAGACCTCACTTACTGTTGTCCCTAACCCTATAGTGGATAGTGGCAATATTATTCTGAATACGGATCAGGAATTGTCTGATGCCACTTGTCATATTTATAATTCAAGAGGAGAGCTGGTACATTCTATGACCTTACCTTCTAGTATCAAGCCAGGCAGTAATGCTTATAATCTGGATGTAAATGCAATTTCTTCTGGCCTATACAGTTGTCAGGTTGTTACTGCTTCACAAGTATGGACAACTTCTTTTGTAGTTAGGTAATAACCAATTTTTCACTTAGATACTGAGAGCTGACACTGATCAGCTCTGTGTTATCTATAAGGAATGCATCATGGTCATAGTCAGAGTTTAATTCTGTGTACTTGGCGTTATGCAACTTCCTAATACTACTTAGGGCAGCGGTGATCCCAACTCTTGCACGTCCTATGCTATGTGTATCCATGCATTTAGTGAGGAAGAAAACTCCAAGGCTTGACTGCCAACGAAAGACCTGCCTATACATCACTTTGTACTAGGCCCATAACAAGAATTTATCACTTATCACCTTTGCTCTGAGTACTCCTAGCTTTTATCAGGAAGACACTGTAGAAAATGAGCATGAGGGCAAAGAAAAAGGTATAACTAAAAGTTTCTCCATCCCATAAGCCCCATAGTAGAGCGACAACTGGAGTCAGAAAACTGACCGAGCTGGCAAAGACAGAGTCTGTCATCTGGATGAGTTTGAAGAATAAAATATTTGCACTGAAAGTACCCACTAATGAAAGGATAGTAAGAGCTGATAAAGAAAGAAGACCATCTTCATGTTTAGAAATGATGGAGAAGAAGTCTGTATTAGCAAGGTATATAATCATCCAAGGACCTATGAGTATAAAGGACATAGTGCTAATGACAATTGGATTTACCTCTCTTAGATAAGTACTTACTGTATTTGCACTGATGGCATAGAAGAAAGTCGCAAGCATTATCATCATCCCAAACAGAATAGGGAAACTGCTCTGTCCATCATGCTTGCTTAGAAAAATAAGGCTGGTGCCTATAAAACCCAGAAGGATACCAAATAGGTGCCTGCTTTCCAGCTTCCTTCCGAAAAGTAATACTGCAAGTATGAAGGTGAAAATTGGTGTGAGACCATTGAGTAAGCCAGCAATAGCTGAAGGCACCTCTGTTTGGGCTTTGGCATAGAGGTAAGCAGGCAGTCCGCTACCACAAAGACCTACTATAAACATTGGACCGAGCTTCCTCCAGTCTATCTGTCTGAAAAAATAAATGAATAACGGGACGTAGGCTATGAATGCAATGGCAACCCTTCCAGCACCTACTTGTCCTGGCGAAAAGGCCAATAAAGATTTCTTTATTAATATGAATGAACTACCCCAAATCAGGCTGAGCACGAAAAGTAGCAGCCATGATAGAAGATCAGTGGAGTAGGTATTCTTAGAATTTGCGGACATGTATAATTCCACAAGGTATAACATACCAACAATCTAAGCACCTAATGTTGGCATAATCGAGTAACTAGGAGTTCTAGATTAATCGGAATATGTATAATTTCGCCCACCTAATTATAATGATACTCACTCAATATTTATGGTAGATGTAAAGCTCTTTTCTGGTCATGCTACTGAGCTATTAGCGGATAAGATATCTGACTTTTATGGAGAACCCTTGCGTGCCGTGGAGGTCAATAGATTCAGCGATGGAGAAATGCAGACCATTATTCCCGAATCAGTAAGAGGTAGTTATGTGTTTTTTATACAGTCTACTATCGCACCAGCTGATAACTTACTGGAATTGCTGCTGCTGATAGATGCTGCTAAAAGAGCCTCTGCAGGCTATATCACTGCAGTAATCCCTTATTTTGGTTATGCCAGACAAGACCGAAAAGACAAGCCAAGGGTACCTATATCGGCTAAGCTTATTGCAAATTTACTTTCTGCAGCTGGCGTAAACAGGGTAGTCACTATGGATTTCCATGCAGATCAGATACAAGGCTTTTTTGATATACCAGTGGATCATCTCAGAGGCGAAGCGATTTTTATGCCTTTTCTTAAGAAGATGGATCTTTCCAATGTCACTTTCGCATCGCCTGACGTAGGTGGGGTAAAACGGGCCAGAAGTTTTGCCAAGTATTTCGAAAGAGACTTAGTCATCTGTGATAAGGTCCGGAAAGTAGCTAACAAGATAGAGAGCATGACCGTCATCGGTGAAGTGGATGGTGCAGATGTCATCTTAGTAGATGATTTGGTAGATACAGCAGGGACCCTATGTAAGGCTGCTCAGGCCATCATGGACAAAGGTGCAAACAGTGTAAGAGCAATTGCTACCCATCCGGTTCTCTCTGGTCCTGCATATGAACGAATAGAAAATTCAGTTCTGACAGCTCTCTATGTTACTGACACTATTCCTTTAGCACAAGAATGTAGTAAAATAGAAGTACTCAGCTGTGCCAAGCTATTTGCCAAAGCCATCAGAAATACCCACGAATTCAAGTCTATTTCGGCCCTTTTTGTAGAAAAATAGTCTTGCTTTAGAATCGGCTTTTTTATTATCTTTGCCGACCTTTAGCAATAGAGGCTAATTATATAAAGGAAAAAATCATGCAAGTAGTAACATTTAACGGAGAAGCGAGAGACATGGCTGTAAAGTCTAAGCAGATCAGAAATGCGGGAAAAATTCCTGCTGTTATCTATGGTCCAGATGTCTTGGAGCACTTCACTGTCACTCATAATGAAGTAAAGCAACTCATATTTACGCCTGACTTTAAGTTAGGAGAAGTAAGTCTGGATGGTAAAGCACATAAGTG
>CAYNJK010000306.1:0-3960 GCA_964397575.1 uncultured Saprospiraceae bacterium | reverse complement strand
AAATGATAGATTATTGGTGAGAAGTAAGTTTATCAGAGAGATGGAATTTTGGGTAGTAAATAGATGGGGGCAAGAAGTCTTCAGAACTACTAATCAAGATGATGGCTGGGACGGATTACATAATGGCATAGAGCTAGCACCGGATGTGTATGCTTATTGTCTAAAAGTTACCTGTGTAAATGATGGAGAATATACGACCTCTGGAAATGTTTCATTGATGAAATAGATTCAGAGCTAACGAATAAAAGAAAGGCTTGAGTAGAAAATTCTATTCAAGCCTTTTTTATTTTCTTATATATTTCTTTAAGCTTCTTCTTTTTTCGTTAAGCTTTCAGTCATCTCTTTAGAAATGGCACCTTTAACAACTTTGATAAAGGTTTTCTGATCTATTTGAAGATGTATAATTCCATCTTCTATTTTATTGACCCTGCCTATAATACCACTCGTAGTCACCACTTCTTGACCTTTGCTCAGTTCTTCATGAAAAGAATCTTGCGCCTTTTGTTTCTTAACGGTAGGTCTAAGAAAAAAGAAATACACAATAGCAAAAAGTGAAGCCCATACAATAATATTTACTGTTCCAATATGTTTGGGCGCGCCTTGTAGATACATCATTAATCTTGAATTTAGGATTCAAAAATACAGTTCTATTTTAACATAGTTCTATATTTAGCATATGCATTTGTTTTCGTCAAATCGGATTTATCTCATTGGATATATGGGTAGTGGCAAGTCGACAATCGGTAAGCAGCTTGCTATGCAGTTGGGCTATCTCTTTCTTGACACCGATGAAGTCATAGAACAGCTAGCAGGAAAATCAGTGAAGAGCATCTTTGAAGATGAAGGTGAAAAGACTTTCAGACGAAGAGAAAGGGACCTTATTGCTTTCGTTTCTGAGCTTGACAAAGTTGTAATAGCTACGGGAGGAGGGCTGCCTGTACATAATAACAATCTACAGGTTTTATTAGCTTCTGGAATCACCTACTTTATAGATTGTCCAGTGGAAGTATTAGCTAGTAGGATAACTAGCAATGCAGACAGACCTTTACATTCTGATCATAAGACAGCTGATGAGTTAGCAGAAAAAATAAAACTAAGACTAGATACCAGAATGAAATTTTACCAGGAAGCGCATTGCATTATAGATGGTCATAAAGAACCAACGTTGATAATAGAGCAGATCTTAGTTAGCCTTCGAGGCGAGTATGGAACAATTGCTCCATAGCACCATAAGGATCTGCAATTATAAGCTTGTTCTTCTTTTGTGCAGAATCGTAGATTAACTTATACACTTCTTCAGTTGTAAGGGTAGGATCATAAGCTTTCATCAGTCCTACCAATCCACTGATAAATGGTGCTGCCATAGACGTTCCATTAAAAGGCTTGTATTGATTTTTTGGAAAAGTAGAATAGATGCCTGTTCCAGGTGCCGCCAAGCCCATCCCTAATGAAGAAACATCGTTTCCAAAACTTGCTTTCCTCATAAGTGAATCCAATGCTGTAACTACAATGACACCTGGCGTATTGGCTGGTGTATAGGATTTTGCATCTCTCCCAGAATTTCCTGCTGCAACTATTACAATGCTGCCTTTAGACTGTGCATATTTGACTGCTTCGGTATAAGCTTTCTCTTTACTATCAGAAGTGGGGCCACCCAAGGATAAAGAGATAACACTACATCCTTTATCAGCTGCTAGGATAATTCCATCGATGATAGTTTTCTGTGTACCGGCTCCAAAATTATTAAGCACCTTTATGGATGTGACCTTTACGGGGGCCTTTGCAGGAATGAGTGAGGCAATCCCTATTTTATTTCCGGTTACGGCAGCAGCTATACCCGCACAATGTGTGCCGTGTCCTCGGGTATCCGAGTCATACCTTCTACTTATACTTTTGTAATTGCCTTTGAGATCTTCGTGACCGCTATCTACTCCAGTATCCAGAATAGCTATAAGACTCTCGGTGCCTGCTGCTTGAAATTTCTTTTGTTCGGTTAGTTTATGGAATTTGTCTAGTTTATAAGGGTCTGCCATCCACTGTTTATTGAGATGTGGGTCATTCAGTCGTTGAGTATTCTTGACTGTTCCTATCTCTGCCAGTTCAGGTGTGACCAACTCTACTACATCATTAATTTCTATATGTTCTATTCCAAAATTCTTGCTATTTATAGCGCTGAAATACTGATACTTTTCTCTGTCCAGATCAGATATCAAGAGATACTCATCTAGCAAAAAGCTGTTATCAGCGGGTCGAAACAGGGGATATGTAATATTGTAAGTATCCTCATTCGTTCTTATCCAGTTTTTCAGATTCTCCTTATTATCGAATTGTACGAAGACTTCATAAAGGGTATTATCTTCTGCAAGAGGTTCAGTCTTTGCGAACTGAACATGAAATCCAAAGAAACCTAGATACCCAAGTAGCATTAAAGGAATTTTGATCTTCACATTTTGGATAAGAAAATACATGAGGCATAGAATAGAGAGGATTGCTATATCACCTATCGCATGTGATACCATATCACCAACACCAAACTTTACTGTCCAAAATATTTCTATACAGATTAGGCCTGCAACCACATAATAGCCCCAGGTAGAGTCTTTATAAATGCAATAAATAAGAACTGCGAGATAAAAGGAAAGCAGGATAATGTGAGGAAGAGCTATAGTCATATCTATAAAGGTATCTTACATTTAAACCTTTATTAAGAATAATTAGTTTCTTAAACTGCATAGGCCGAATACTTTACTAAAGTAAGCTTATTTTTGCAGCTATAATTATATAAGATAATAAGTTAATATGTCCGAAATAATAAGAAATTGTACCATAATAGGATCTGGGCCAGCAGGATATACTGCAGCAATCTACGCGGCTAGAGCAGGTCTGAAACCTCTACTTTACACAGGAAAAGAACCAGGAGGTCAGTTGATGATCACAACTGATGTAGAAAATTATCCTGGCTATCCTGATGGAAGAACAGGACCAGAAATGATGATGGATTTTCAAAAACAGGCCGAAAGATTCGAAACGGAAATCAAAGGCGAAATGATAACAAAGGTAGACTTTAGCGGACCTGTACATATCTTGACCACAGAAAGTGGTGAAGAAATAAAAACACATACTGCGATTATATCTACAGGAGCTAGTGCCAAATGGCTAGGATTAGAATCCGAAAAGCGATTGATGAATGTAGGGGTATCTGCTTGTGCCGTCTGTGATGGCTTCTTTTTTAAAGGTCAAGATGTAGCTGTTGTTGGCGCTGGAGATACCGCAGCAGAAGAGGCGACCTATCTGGCTAAACTCTGTCCAAATGTGCACATGCTGGTAAGAAGAGACGAGATGAGAGCTTCTAAGATTATGCAAAAAAGAGTAATGAACACAAGTAACATCACTGTGCACTGGAATACTGAAACGAAAGAAGTTCTAGGCAAGGAAGGGGTAGAAGGTGTCAAGGTGTTCAATAACAAAACAAATAAGGAGTCTGTCATAGATGTCAAAGGCTTTTTTGTCGCGATAGGCCATAAACCAAATACAGGCATTTTTGATGGCTGGTTGGATATGGATGACGCTGGCTATCTGCTGACGATTCCTGGAACCTCCAAAACTAAGGTGCCTGGCGTTTTTGCTAGTGGTGATGCTCAGGATAATGTCTATAGACAAGCAGTAACTGCAGCTGGCACAGGCTGTATGGCTGCACTGGATGCGGAAAGATATCTAGCCGCTCAAGAAATCATATAATCGTGGATAAGTGTAATAAATACACTAACTTTGAATTTATCAATTCGTTTTTTCTTTCACCTCATTGAAAAATAATATGTCAAAATTTAGAAAAGGTGTTTTACATGGTGATGAAGTCACAGCTTTACTAGACCATGCAAACGATAACAACTATGCTATTCCTGCGGTCAATTTCGTCGGTACTGACTCCGTCAATGCTTGTCTAGAAACCGCTAGAGCTGT
>CAYNJK010000305.1:0-3961 GCA_964397575.1 uncultured Saprospiraceae bacterium | reverse complement strand
ATAGTGAGATGACTGCCTAGCTATAACACCCACTCACTTTCCAGCGTTGCATTGTATTTCGCTTCTGCTGTAAAGCTCCATTGTTGTAAAGATAGAACAGAGATCTCAGACCGCCCATTTCGTCGGTGATCAAATTCTTTTCGGTCATTATATTGTCCTGCGAGGATAAAGTGCAAGGACCTGTCATCATCTATAATTTTCTTTGCACTAAGCTTTACTAAGTTATGACTGACAGTCTGGCGAGGGGGTGCAATATCATAACTGAAATCAGGCTGTGTAAAAAAAGGAACAGATCTCGATAACGCCGCTTGTAGATCTGTGAGGTTTCCGATATGCGCACCTCTGAGTACGCCTAACTGGGCATTGAATGTGCTGGCATAAAAATCGACAAACCAGCTATCATTATAGTTCTTTTCTAGTTGGACAGAGAGATTGGCTTCTTCAGAACCAGTGTTGCGGAGAAAGTATTCAGAAGTATGTCGTTCACCATATTTCTTTAGTGTACCATTTATACGCCACCCGAGCTTAGCTTTACCTTGCTCCATACGGAAACTAAGATTGTGGCCTCTGCCATTGGTTTCGAAAGCATAGTTTACTCTACCGTGTAAGTGGGGTTCGCTACCTATCTTCTTTGGTTCTACTAAAACGAGACTGCCTAGATTGCCTCCGAAATACTCTAAGGCACTTGCCCCTTTTATGACTGTTATCTTATCAGCTGCTAGAGGATCTATCTCGGGACTATGGTCATTACCCCATTGTTGTCCACTCTGGGCGATACCATTATTCAGTATAGGGAGTCTATTGCCAAACATGCCATGTACGACCGGCTTGGATATACCACTGCCATTTTTCAGGACGGAGACACCTGCACTATTTTCGAGAAGATTGGATAGATTTTTATTGGAGTTGTCTTCTATGATTTGCTTACCGATGCTAAGATGAGACTGCTTTTGGTAATCGGAGGAGCTGCTTTGTATAACGATACTTTCTAGAGAAACAGAACTGTGATCCAAGACCACATTGAGCACAGTATCTTTGTATAAGTCCAGATGCACCAAGACTGGTTCGCAGCCAATATGTGTGAAGATCAAATGATAGTGACCCTCACAAATACTAGACAATTCGAACCAGCCTTGATCATCTGTAAAATCTCCTTTATCCATTTCCTGGACGGCGACATTGACATAAGACAGCGGCTCTTGGCTGGTCTTATCTGTAACAATGCCGGTAATTTTTAGATCACAAGTCTGTGTATTTCCATTTGCATAGACAAAGAGAAAAATAAGAAAAAGAAGAACTCTTCTTCCAGACATTTCTTATTGCTATTACTGAACTTCTATCGGGAACGCCACCTCGATATCCGTTTCGCCACCTGCATTAGAAATATCTCCACCAGAAACACCATCAGCATTCTTGTCTGGTTCGTGACGTAGAATTACTGTCAAGGTACCTGATCCTGCAGCTCCTGTAGTCACAGTATTAGCTAGTCCAAGTGGGTTGCCATCGCCATCTGCATCATTATATGCAACTGTAACACCTGCAACAGTAGATGAGAAAAAGAACTGGTGCTCATCATCCTCTTCAGCAACTTCTTCTCCTATGTCTTCAGTTTCATCACCAGAAGTGTCAAACAAGTCTATAGAACCCGTATAGCTAGTGTTAGCAGCAAGCGTACCACCAGTAATAACAGCAGCATTACCGCCATCTCCATCACTGTCCTCAAAACTTAGTGTTACTGAACCTGCAGCAGAAGTTAGAGTATAAGTTACTCTTGTGATGAGCTCTGTTGCTTCTTCCTCTTCTGGATCATCTCCACAACTGGTTACAAAGAATAGGGCCATCGTCATTAAAAATAAAAATGGAATAGATTTATACATAACTAGAACTTTTGAATGAATTAAAACTCAAAATTAATACATAATGCAACAATGTTGCATTTTATAGTACTTTATTTTTCCCCACTTCAAGTTTTAATCTATTAGTAGTCACTATAATATGTCATTAAATTAAGTTGCTTTTTACCTACATATGATCTAGTGTGCCCAGCTTTACAAGAAACTGCTATACTTAGAATAGATAATTCGGTGCTCTGCACCTTTGTGTACTTGCAAATAGAATAGTGCTATAAATAGTGTGGTGCTCTGCACCTTGTAAGAAGCTTATCGATTCTCCCTTGAGGGAGTTAGAGGATAGAAGAGCTGCTGCTATCTAAGTCTTGTTCTTATCTTTTTCTCGGGCATACTCTATTCCTTCTTCCCACCAAGATTTCATTTCTGCAGGGTCAAAGTAGAATGAATGATTGGTCAATTCTCGTGGCGCGAAAATGAAATTGACTTTTACATTCTTATTGTAGATACTTTCCAGATGTCCGATGAGCACGTCGTCATAAGCAATTTGCTTTTGCATAAATAGAAATGACTTTAATAAGAGATCGAAGGCATTGTAAGTCTCTACTTCTCTTATGATGCGTCGTCTAGGATTCAGAACGATACAGTCTATCTCAGTGGCCCCTATATTTATCGCTTCCTCTATTGGGATATAGTTGCCAAATCCACCATCTGCATACTCATAACCATTCTTTCTTACTAGACTCATAAAAGGTATAAAGCTGCTGGAGGCCCACATCCAATCCAAAAAGTCATCTCTCAGGCAGTCGAAAGCATATTTATATTCTACAGTTGTTCTGGTAATATTAGAAACGGTAACGATCACTTTTTTTCCCGAAGTCTGGATAGCCCTGTAATCATCTTTGGACAGTGAGTTTTCGATGGTTTGCCTCAGAGCAGTAGTACTTCCAAAAGTTTTTTTCTTACTGAAAAACATCTTCAGCGTACTGACATGATTTATAGAAGCCTTCTTTGTTCCATCTTTTAGCGTCTTAAGTATGAAGGGATTGACCGTGTAGATGTCTTTCTGACAGACATTGGTATACATTTCTTTTATCTTTTCCACACGGCCTATTGCTAGGTGCGGAACCAAGAGGGCTCCGGTAGATGAACCGACAAAGATGTCATAGTCATTTCCCTTTTCTTTTATAAGATACTCTGCTACTCCACCAGCAAAAGCTCCTTTACTTCCACCCCCCGAAATCACCAAAGCTTTCATTTACAATAGTTATTTTTTATGCTCAAAGATAACACTTCGAATAAGCTCAAGTTCAGTATATTGGCTCATTCAATGATTAATTAACTTTCTATTTTGATTAAAATGAGCAATTCCGACAGCAAATCGTTGATTACAAACTTATGGGAAAGGAGAGTACCACAATTTTTCGCTACCTATATAGGCATCTGCTGGGGTATACTTCAGTTTTTAAATTTTGCTTGTTCTAGATACAATTTTGCTGATAGTTTGATCGATAAGTTTTTGCTGTTTGCTGCGGTCCTGATTCCAGGTGTTCTGTTATTTATATATAATCATGGGAGACCGGGGAGTGATCACTGGACTAAATTGGAAAAGTTTTTTATCCCTTCTAACTTTATTATCGCGGCCCTGCTTGCGTTTTTAGTAGGAGGAGGTTCGAAAGCCAGTGCTGCGCCTACTGCGGTAGAGATCACAACGGAAGAGGGTGAGCAGATTACCAGATATGTGCCATCTTCATCTGAAACCAGATCACTGGCCATATTCCCAATGGATATGACCTCCGAAAGTGATTCTTGGGTGAAAATCGGATTGCCCTATCTCTTGTCTAAAGACTTAAATCAGGACATGCGAGTGGCCACTTGGAATCCGAGCTCTTTGGAATATTATATGAAATCTTATGAATATGGCGCCAGAGATAAAATACCATTCAGTACAAAATTGAAAATCGCCAACAAGACGAAAGCAGATTATTTCGTCATAGGTCAAATGAACAAAGAAGCTGATAACTGGATACTGGAACTAAAGTTACATGAAACTGGAAGTGGCGAGTTGTTTCAAGAATTCTCATTTACTGATACAGATTTTTATAATCTGGTGG
>CAYNJK010000304.1:2506-3963 GCA_964397575.1 uncultured Saprospiraceae bacterium | reverse complement strand
CTTCTACCCAGTGCATCTTTGATCATGAAATCTAGTTTCGGCCCGTAGAATGCAGCTTCTCCGAGTTCCGTCTTGGTTTTCATGTCCACTTCTTTAGTGGCATCTATTATCGCTGACTCTGCAGCATCCCAGTTTTCATCTGAGCCTATGTACTTGTCAGGATTTGCTGGATCTCTCAATGAAATCTGAGCTGTAAATTCTGTGAAGCCCATCTTATTAAGCACCTTGGTCGTAAGATGAAGGACTTCTAAGAACTGCTCTTTCAGCTGGTCAGTAGTACAGAAGATGTGGGCATCATCCTGTGTAAATCCTCTTACTCTGGAAAGCCCATGTAATTCTCCACTTTGCTCGTATCTATAGACGGTACCGAACTCCCCAATCTTTAGTGGCAGTTCCTTGTATGATCTTGGTCTATGTCCGAAGATCTCACAGTGATGGGGACAGTTCATCGGCTTCAGAAGAAATTCCTCACCATCTCTTGGCGTCTGAATAGGCTGGAAACTGTCTTCGCCGTATTTGGCATAGTGACCAGAAGTCATATACAATTCCTTACCACCGATATGCGGTGTGACCACCATTTTGTAGCCAAGTTTTTCTTGCTCTTCTCTTAGGAAAGCTTGCAGGCGTTCTCTTATCTGTGTGCCCTTAGGTAGCCAGATAGGCAGACCAGATCCGACCTTTTCGGAAAACATAAAAAGCTCCATCTCTGCACCCAGTTTTCTATGGTCTCTTTTTTTGGCTTCTTCCAACATGTGGAGATATTCCTTCAGCTCTTTTTGCTTAGGGAAGGTAATTCCATATACTCTAGTCAGTTGTTTTCTGCTTTCGTCACCTTTCCAGTAAGCACCAGCCAGTGCCATAACTTTTACAGCTTTTATATAGCCAGTATGCGGAATATGAGGTCCTCTACATAGGTCTGTGAAATTGCCTTGCTTGTAGAAACTGATAGAACCATCTTCGAGGCTTTCTATATGCTCCACTTTATACTCATCACCTTTTTCTGTAAAGTACTTAGTTGCATCGGCTTTAGATACTTCTGTTCTTTCAAAGGTGTTTTTCTGCTGAGCCAGTTCCAGCATCTTTTTCTCTATCTTTCCAAAGTCCGAAGGTGTAAGAGGTTTGTCTCCTGTATCTACATCATAATAGAACCCATTTTCTATTGGTGGACCGAAAGCAAATTTTATACCCGGAAACAGGGCTTCCAGTGCCTCCGCCATAATATGTGCTGAGGAATGCCAAAAGGCATATTTTCCAGAGTCATCTTTCCAGGTATGCAAGACTAAATCTGCATCTTCGCTAATAGGTCGGTTGGCATCCCAATGTGCGCCATTGACTGTAGCTGAAAGGACGTTTCTAGCTAGACCTTCGCTGATAGATTTAGCTATATCCATTGCAGTGGCACCCGCCTCATACTGTCGTACATTGCCATCTGGAAATTTGATATTTATCATGCTTCT
>CAYNJK010000304.1:0-2406 GCA_964397575.1 uncultured Saprospiraceae bacterium | reverse complement strand
TTTATGAAAATATACCCTTTCAAAGGTTCTCATCCCAAAATAGAACTCATCACTTCGCCTAAGTCTTTTTTCTCTACTATAAAGATGGAGTATAGAGAGTATAAGGAAAATAATATCTACAACGATCTGGATGATACTGGATTCTTTGTCTATCAGATAAAATCCGAGCTGCGAAGCCATACAGGCTTACTCTGCCTGACTGATGTCAAAGAAATAAAAAACAGTAGGGTGCTAAAACATGAGAAAACATTGGCTGCCAAAGAACAGCAAATGATGCATCTCTTGCTACAGCGTAAGGCATTGGTAAAACCAGTACTCTTGGGTTTCCATTCCAACAAAACTATAAATGACATACTGGCCAAGACAACAAAGAAGACACCGCTACTAAGCTTTTCCTTTAAGTCTGATAGTGAAGAGCATCTTGTGTGGCAAATTAAGGATAAGTCACTGGTGAATAAACTACTGACGGCTTTTGGCAAAATAAACAAAGCTTATATAGGAGATGGACACCACAGGTCTGCAACTATAAAGTTGCTGAGTGAGAGTAAGCAATTCGGATCTGAAGCCAAAAAGTACAAACAATTCTATACAGCTTATTTCCCTTTCGACCAGTTACAAATTTGTGATTATAACAGAGTGGTAGACATTTCAGATATCACAACTTTGCCAGAGTTCATTATCGGTCTATCAAAATATTTTGACTTTCAGAAATTGAAGCTAGCTGACAAGCCTAAGAAAAAGCACCAGCTGACCTTCTATATAGATGGCTTGTGGTATAAAGCAAGCTGGAAAGAAAAGTATACAAAGAAGAAAAAATCTCAGGTACTGCTCGATAGTGCCTTGGTCAATAAATATGTTTTCGGAGAACTGCTTGGCATAAAAGATGTAAGGGTAGATACCCGCATAAGTTATTTTGGTGGAACACAACCTCTTGAAAAAATAGAAAACTCCGCAGACAAAAAGGTCAATGGGATAGGCATCTGTATATATCCTGTCACAGTAAAAGAACTGACAGCTCTCGCAGACAAAAAACAGACCTTACCACCTAAGAGTACTTGGTTTTTACCCAGACTCAAGAGTGGGATTATAACTAAAGATTTATAAGATACAGATGCAGTACTTTACCGCAGACTATGTCCTTCCCATCTCTGCTGCACCTATAGAAAATGGTGTTGTTGCAATAAATGCAGACGGAAGGATACAAAAATTAGGTAGCCGAGACGATTTTCCCTCAGCAGAATTACAACATTACAAAGGTGTCCTCCTACCCGGACTTATAAATACCCACTGCCATCTAGAGCTGTCCCATATGCAAGGTGCATGTCCTACTGGTACCAAGCTCATACAATTTATAACCAATGTTGTGCAACTAAGAGAATACGAACAAGAAGTCATTCTTCAGCATATCAAGGAGAAAGATGAAGCTATGTGGGCAGCTGGCATCCAGGCTGTCGGCGACATATCCAATAAGGTAGACACAGCCCAACAGAAAGCTATATCGCCTATCAGCTATTACACCTTTGTAGAATGCTTCGATATGATGCAGCCTGGTATGACTACAGGCACTATAGAAAACTACAGAGAAGTTTTCACAGCTCAGGCAAGAGGGGAGGGCAATAAGAAAAGTTTTGTCCCTCATGCGCCCTATTCTGTTACAACAGAGCTTTTTGATTTTTTAAATAAAGCTAACCCTGACAAAGCGACTATCAGTATTCATAATACCGAGACTGCTGACGAAAATATGCTATTCCAAGATGGTAGCGGTGGCTTCTCTGATTTCTACAAAAGCCTAGGAATGTCTCTGGATCATTTTAAAGCACCCGGAACTAACTCTCTAGCTTATGTCTTAGACAACTGGACACCAAAACGGAGAAATATTTTTGTCCATAATACCTTGACCTCCGCAGAGGATATTGCTAAGGCGCATAAATGGTCAGATAAAGTTTACTGGGCTACCTGCCCCAATGCCAATTTGTATATAGAAAACAACTTGCCGAATTATAAACTCTTCCTTGCCGCCGATGCCAAGATGACTATCGGTACAGATAGCATTATGTCCAACTGGCAGCTCGATATCTGGGAAGAACTGAAGACCATCAAGAAAATGCAGTCCTATGTTCCTCTATCCGACTTACTCTCTTGGGCAACCATAAATGGTGCGGAAGCTTTAGGCTATGAGAAAACGATGGGCAGTTTGGAGATAGGTAAGCAGCCTGGGCTGGTTCAGCTAGATGTAGAATGGCAAGGAGAGGAGACTGAGCTTACTGGATCTACTGCAAGGCGTATCTATTAACTTAAGCCCAGGAAAAAAATCATAGGCATAGAAGAAAGAGACTTGATATAGTGCCTTCTTTCCACGAATTTATACATTTGCGGCTGATTAAGTTTCTCAGTAAGAATTTGTTC
>CAYNJK010000303.1:0-3965 GCA_964397575.1 uncultured Saprospiraceae bacterium | reverse complement strand
CCCACTATATAAGCATTCAAGCTGTACAAGTAAACATCTCTGATTATTCAGAGGGATTATATTATATCAAGATGATTGCTGGTGAAAACGAATCCAGTAAAACATTTACGAAGATGTAAACATCATCGATGTTTGAAAATAAAAAAAGGGTCAGTTGAGAAATCAACTGACCCTTTTTCTTTTATGCTATTTAGTCTATGAACTTGACTTCTGAACCTCTTGCTTTAGCTCAGTGATATCTTTTTCTATTCTATTATATTCTCCTTCCAACTTAGATATCATAGCTTCTTCATTCTCTAGCAATTTGTCAAACTGATAGAAATTATCATCTATCTTATTTTTTATTCGAGCAGTATAGGCATTTAGTTTCTCTGAGATCTCATCTTGGATTTTAAGTCTGCCTTTTGCTACTTCTACATCATAACCCTTTAGGATCTTTCCGCGATTGAGTCCTACAGTTACACCAGCAAAGACAAATCCTATAGCAGTCAATATGCCTCCAGTAACATCTAAAACCACAACATTAGTAAGTCCAGCGAGTATCATTCCTACTATTGCAATTCCACCACCTTTGGCAAGATTAGGTGCAATCTGACCAGCATCACTGATGAGTTCTCTTTCGTAAAAGTTTTCAGAACTCTTAAGGAATCCAGAGAAAGCTTCCTGCAACTCTTTCAGGACATTTGCTCTTCGTTCTGCGATATCAGAAAAAATCTCGTGATTGTCTTTCAGTATCGTCTCACTATTCTTGATTTTTACATCTATGAGCTTACCCATATCTTGGATGCTGTCTGCAATGTCCACAACACCTAGTTGTAACTTGTCTTTGAACGCTGTATTAAGTTCCGCTTCGAGACTTGCTGCAATACTTTCTAACCAATCTTTAGGTGATTGACTATTTCCAAATTTAGAAGTAACTGTTCTTTTAAGCATACTGAAAACACCAGTACCACCTCTCAGTTCAGCTCTTTTGTTATTTGTTGCTTTATCATAGCTGGCAAGTAGATTCTCTACAAGTACATTAACCTGACGCTGCGTCTTAGTTTCCTGATGATCTAGAGTTTCTCTAATATCATTTCTAAATCTTAGATCAGATTCATATTGTTCCTTTCTAATCAAGACTCCTTTGTATATCTTTTCATTAATATTAAGTGCTGTATTGGCATTATTGACCAATTTGAGATAAGGAGCCTGACCTCCTGTGATATTGTCATAGATGTAAGATCTCACCGGTTTAAAGCCACTTTCTTCCAACTCACCGTTTTGTTCTTGTAAAGCAGAAACTGGAAAAACTTTAGGCTCAGGTATCCCTTTCTGTATTGCATATTTTCTTACACCATCTATATTGGTAACCAGATCATCTGGCTGCATAAGGTCCTTTTGCTGCAAGATGAAGATGATTTTCTTCTTCCATTCATCCTTAATATAGTCAAAAAAGTCCCATGCAGACTGTCGATAAGGGTTCTTCGATTCGAAAACAAAGACAATCAAATCTGTAGCAGGAATAAATTTTTCTGTTATTTCCTGATGGTGATCTACTATGGTATTTGTTCCCGGGGTATCTACGATAGCTATGTCCTTTAGGATTTCTACTGGTTGTGTAATCCGTTTTAGGTACTGATTGATATCAACAATAGATTCTTTCTCACCATACACTATCTGCTGTATCGTATCCGTCATTGGCGAAGCAGCCACTTTACAGATTTCCTTTTTAGAACCAAGCAGGGCATTTATAAAGCTACTTTTACCAGCTTTTACTTCACCTACTATTACAAACATATAAGGGTCATCTATCCTTTCATGGATGTCCTTGACAGTGGTTTCTAGTTCTTTATGACCAATGGTCTTGGTTATCTCATGTAGGGAGCTTACAGCCAGCTCAAGACGAGATTTTAATCCCTCAATGCTAGAATCTATTAAGTTCTTCATATATAATATCTTGCCTTCTTTAGACAGCAAATATGAATAAAAGTAATTATTCGTGCTTAAGAATCAACCTAAGCTCCGGTCCAAGATTGAATATTCCGTCCAGAATACTTAGGTTACTTAGGTAACCAAATTTAGCTTCGAAGACCTGATTATAGTGAGGAAATACTTGATTCCATGAAGAAGAAGTAGGTCGTTTATCTAATTTGTAATCAGCAGCTCTCATGTATGAGTTTGTGAATTTATAGGCACCGATAAACCCAGCTTTATGTAGCCAGGACAAAATTTCTAGATTAAGATCATATAGATACGTCCAGTTATGGTTGATGATTTGTCGGACTTGTTCCCAATAATGATCGAAATAGGGGGCAGATTCGTAGGCAGAGCGAATGGCTCTAATATGTTGTTTTTGCCAATGAACCGAATAAGAAATTTCTACTTCTTTGATCTGCTTGAGGGTTTTGCCTTTGTTCAGAGGAACAGAAAGCGTAAGGATTCCATTAGCACTTAGTATCTGAGATCGATTACGAACACTTCGTTTCTGGTAGTTTTCATGGCTTTCTATCACTGTGTCATGGCTGAGGAGGATGGCATAATATTCCAGCGGCCCAAAATAGCTGATCGGAAGTATAGCTTTATCTTTACTCAATTTAATACACAATTTCCGCTAAGATAAGTTAGTGAAAAATAAGTACCTACAAGTTTATAAGGAAAGACATTGTTTGGATGAACTCTACCTCCAAGTAGCAATGCACCGCCTAAATGGTAATACGCTTGTTGTAATTCCTTGCTACAAAGAGTCTTTTAAACTTGTCAATCAATGTCTGCTGTCACTGAACCGTACAACACAAGTATCAGAGCTAGAAGTCATGATACTAGTCAATTATAAGTCTACAGATAGTCCAGATATAAAGACTGCTTCGGAGGAATTATATAGCAGCATTATAAAAGCTCAACAAGCTGGTGCATATAAATTTCTACTTCGAATATTTATTTCTGAATTATCCCACAAAAAAAGTGGGGTAGGTCTAGCAAGGAAATTACTTATGGATTGTGCCTTTCTTCGGTTTCAGCAAGAATCAAGAAATGGCCTAATAGTAAACTTAGATGCTGATACTGTTGTGTCTGCAGACTATCTCACTGCCATAAGTGCTTACTTTGCAGAGTATCCAGAAATGGAAGCTGCTAGTATCGCTTTTGAGCATCCCACTATCGAACCCACTACCCACGAGTCATTTGCTATCATAAATTACGAATTGCACTTGCGATACTTTATCAATATGCAAAGATGGCTAAATCTCCCATTTGCTTTTCAGACCATAGGAAGTGCGATGGCTGTCAGAAGTGACAGCTATGCCAAAGAAGGAGGAATGGTGCTTAAGCAAGCTGGAGAAGATTTCTATTTCTTACATAAATTCAGCAAGAATTTTCTCTTAGGAGAAATCAATACAACTGTAGTTACTCCATCTAATCGTTCTTCTGACCGAGTTCCATTCGGAACGGGGAAGGCTGTAAATGACTTTATTAGCACAGCTGCACAAACTTACTACACCTACAATCCAGATAGCTTCATAGCACTAAAAGGCTGGTTACAACAGATAACTACGCTTCTTATAAATCCTTCTGATAACACAATTCCAAAAGCCAAAGATGACATTCTGGCTTCTTATCTCCAGGATTCTGATTATAATAAGGTCATGTCTACACAAATACTTAATACGAAGATCGGTTTGGCCAGAGCCAAAAAATTCTATGAATGGTTTGATGCATTCAGACTGATGAAGTACTTACATTATAGTAGAATAAATGGCAATGCAGACTTAGCTCTGCTTACAGCATGTCATCAATATTCAGAACTAACTAACTCAGAAATACATGGAGATGAACTGTCTTACTTACAGATGATGAGAAGAATAGATCGGAGTTCTGACTACAATAATCAATGGAGAGCTGGCTTTATTTCTAAACTATCCAAAATTTCTGCTTCCTGATGCGTGCACCACTGTAGTCTATCATAAACCTTGTGTTCTGGAAAATAA
>CAYNJK010000302.1:0-3976 GCA_964397575.1 uncultured Saprospiraceae bacterium | reverse complement strand
GAAAAACTTAGAATCTTAACTGGCGAAAGTGCCGATAAGGACATTCTGGTTGTACAATACAAAGGAAGTCCAAATCTTAGTTTCTATAATACGGCGGGCCAAATTCTAGACATAGATCACTACCTTCCGCTGAGCTATAAAAATTATGATGAGGTCAATGTAGAAAGCATTATATCCAATCTCAAAACTGGAGAAATACAAGTACTCAAATCTGGACAAGATTTCGAAGCCAGCTTGCATGATGCGATACAGTCCTCTGATAACAATCTGGCTAAAGCGCTAGAATTAAAATTCGGACTACAGACTTCTGATTCTACCCTACTAAGTCTGATGCCCAATCTCAATACAGCAAGAGGAGAAGAACTGGGAAAGACAGTACTACAATATTATACTAATTATCATGACTTACTTGTAGATATCTTAATGAACCAATCCAAATCTGCAGGCTATGTTCATATCACACCACTGGATAATATTGTCATCACACCGCTCAATAAAAGGAGTGGCCTTGCTATCATTATAGAAACCCAAAATACAGCAGGTCATTTAGCACCCCATCGGAAGTGGAATGTCGTCAGAACACAGTCCTACATCCAGCTAGAGCAGATACTGGTTTTCCGTACACCAGATGTGAAAAACTATTTTTCGGCAAGTACGTATACAGATATTTTCGAAACAGAAAGATACTTGCTTAATTATGACGGAAAGGAACTGAGTATAGACAGTTACCTAGACAATACAGACAACCTACTCAAAGTCCCCGTCCTTAATGACTGCTATAAAATCATGGCGACAGATCACAACATGATTGTAGTATTAAGCAAGTACAATGAAATTACAATTGTAAATACGCATAAATCTGTGGTCCCACATAAATGGCCAAAGAAGATTACGTTACCTGCTCCGGTAGAGTGGATAAGGGCCGATGAAAATCTAACAATGGTTTTCTGCCAGGATGAAACTGGACAGATAAGCTGCTATGATATCACAGAAAACAAAGCAGAAAAAATCGCTGAACTCGGCATCTTTGCACCACGATTCGAACTGGATCAAAATGCACATCTCATCTGCCGTGAATTTGAAAATTCAGATCTGGTCAAAATAAAAACTAATTTATTAGAAATAGAACTGCCTTCAGATCAGAAGAACTTCAATACCGTATTTAAAAATCTTTCGCATCTTTTCAAAGGAGAAAGCCTCTTTGTAAAAACGCAGTTTGCAAAGCCCATTTCTGAAGCCGCCAAGGAATCAGAAAGCAAACTACCCAGTGTCATAGAAAAAGCCCGCTATGACTTTGAAACCAATGTAGAAAACATGCTGGTCCAATCTGACAATAGCTATGAAGACATGATAGCTGTTCAAAATAAAATGGCAATTGCCAGACAAAACATTACAGAGGAACTCATGGTGCAGGCAGATAAAGAAAATATTTTTCTCGTCGGTCAAAGATTGAAATCTACCATAGATAGTATAATGTTGCCTTCCGAGACCAAAGTTAGAACATTGGTAGAAGGACTAAGAGCAAAAACTATAATACTTACTGCAAGATCTTTTCGTGCTCAGTCGCAAGGTCTAGATGACCCATATGCTTTCAGAGAAATACTAAATAAAATAAGAGTTTTTGACGAAGAACTCAGCAGTATGCTTCCTGACAATTCGGCTGAGGTCATGGAAGAGTTTAAGGAAATTCAGGAGGCCCTAAATGTTGTATTTTCAGAACAGATAGCTAAAGAAGGTACCACCTTGCAAGAATTCATTGCGAGTGAAATAAGTGAGATAGAAGAAAACATACAGAAAACACATGACACTAGAATACTAGAAAATCTCTTAGGAACGCATCCAGCAGCAATGGAGCTAATGACTCTTCTCAAGCAACCATTCTTATTACAAAATATCGCCAAAGAAAAAAAGCTCTCCCCTGCTGCTATCCAGACTAGGCTGTTCAAAGCAGTGGAAAACAGAAAACTGGTACTGCTAGGTGAAAAGGAAAGAGAGGAAGCACAGAAGAATGCCGCCAAGCGACAGCTGGAAAAAATGATAAGAGAAGGAATAGACTTTTTTGTACAAAATCACAGTACTGGTTTTTCAGACTTAGAACTTTCTTCCAATCCAAGCTATCAAAACATACAGTCTGATATCGTAAGACTAGAAAAAACTTATCAAGATGTAAGGCTAGCTACAGATCTGAGACGACTGCTCCAGAGACGCATTCTGGAACGCAACAGAACCAATCTGGAAAAAAGCCTGAGCTTCGAAGGCAAATATGCATTTATAAAAAATGATCCACATCTCTTTGTTGACTTAGAGGCAGTGACCCAAAGATTCCCTAAGTGGCATCTAGAACTGACAGAAAAGAAATCTAGCCTGGATCAGTACATGATTAATTTTGTAAGAGAATCTGACAAAGATGTCTACAAGCCCAGCACAACTGACAATCTTAGAAGTGGCAAAGCCTTCGAACTAAATGGCTCTGAGTACAGTGATTTTTTCGAAAAGTATGATTTATACATCAAGGAGGAGTATGAATATGAACTCTTAGAAGCTCTATGGAATATCTATGAAGGAGCTATGACGAAGGTCAACTATCCACAATTTGCTGAGACAACGATCACAGCCTTATTGCCCACGGATTCTATCGGAAGAAAAGCACTGCGCTGTGCACTAGAAAAGAAACAAAGAGATAAATTGGAAAGTACAAGAAACAGGAATGTGCCATCCATTCCTCCGGAGTTTGTAGACTATACACCTTACTTTAATCACAAACTGTATGAGTTTATACTGAAAGCCAAGTTACAATTAGAAAGTGGCTCAGGAATAGTATTGCTCACTGGGCCACCTAGTACGGGCAAGAGCGCCTTTCTGAGATACGCCGCTTCCATCATGAACAGGGAATACTTCGAACATGCTTCTGATAAATGGCAAACCAAAAACAGTCTAGTAACTGCCATAAGATTTGGGGAATTCGGACCCTATAGTGTACCTGCAGGATTTACAAAAGCCATCACCACACCTAATTCCCTTATCAATATAGAAGAGATAAAGGAATGGCCAGAGGCGCTAAGAAAATCACTCAATCCATTTTTTGCAGGTAGTAAAGTCTTTTATTCGCCAGACGGAACCAAGTATGATATCGCTGACAACATTCTGTTATGTGCCGCTACCAATCTGGGTGCAATGTACAGGCAAGATGATGAGCCTTTCACTGCCGACTTCTGGTCCAGAATAGAAGTCGTAGAATATGATTATGCCCCGCTGCATGTAAGTCGAGAGTATTATGACACCATCTTGCGACCGAAAGCAGACAAGATACTGACCGTTCAGGATCTGGCACGGAAACATTTTATGTACGACCTAGCACCTAAGGATCCTGTTTACAAGGCTAAGTATATTTCCAAGCTGCTTCTAGAGTTTATATTATTACCCAAAGCAGACGAACGCATAAAGCGCAACAACCTAGCTAATCACATCAATCAATATTTTGACAAAGATATTACAAGAGAAGAAGAGGCCATAAGTCCAGAAGAGGCTATCAAGGTGGCCTTAAAACGACTCAAGGTATTTCAAGGTTTCGAAGCCATAGAGTTTTATGATCTATTTGATCACTTTATAAATGGATCTACTCTCAGGACCAAGCGCTTCGCCTCTATGATGGTCAGGGATAATGACCTCTACGAACATCTTAGGGTCCTAATCTTATGTATAGGCCATATAGAAGCCTGCCTCAGAACTCTCCGTGAAATTTTCATCACAAGCGCAGGGCAGTCAGAAATAGAAGGTACCAATCGTGAGTTTATAAAATGCATTCATTTGTTAGGGCTGTTGGGTGAGATGTAGTTATTAGTTGAATAGTTAATAGTTGAGTAGTTAATAGCTGAATAGTTAATAGTTGAGTAGTTAATAGCTGAATAGTTATTAGTTGATTAGTTAATAGCTGAATAGTTATTAGTTTGAATAGATCAGTTGTATTTAGCAGACG